>JBJTUI010000649.1:0-2893 GCA_046080625.1 Elainella sp.
CTGGGAGGGCAGGAGCGCGATATTATTGCCGGGTCGCGAGCGGCGGTCGATGCGATTGAAAACGTGGCGGGTCGGGCCGAGCGCCTGATCGAGCGCCAGGAATGAGCGCCAGGAGTCAGCCCAAGATGGCAAACGGTGAGCATCTGGCAGTCCTGCAACGTACGGTGATGTGGCGCAGCCCCCAGCGCTGGGAACTGTGGCGCACTGCCTATCCCCAGATCGAGCTGGATCTGAGCGGGGCCGATCTGCGCGGTCAGGATCTGAGCGGCCTCAACCTGCGAACCGTGAATTTACATCGGGCCTATCTGTCGCTGGCCAACCTGACGGCAGCCGATCTGACCGGGGCCACCCTGACCAGAGCCAATCTCTATGAGGCCAACCTGACCGCCGCCCACCTGAGCGAAGCCAACCTGCTCGACGCCAGGCTGATTGGGGCCACCCTGACCGGAGCCGATTTGCAGGGGGCCAGCCTCCGCACCGCCGACCTGCGCGAAGCTAGCCTGGTGAACGTCAATCTTAGCCATGCCGATCTGATCGGGGCCGACCTGCGGGCCGCCAACCTGCGTCAGGCCGACCTCTGTGATGCGAACCTGATGCGGGCTGACCTGGGCCGGGCTAAGCTAAATGGCGCGATCGCCTGTAGTGCCAACCTGAGTCGAGCTAACCTCAGCCACAGCGAGCTAATTGCAGCCCAGCTGATCAAGGCCAGCCTCTATAGCGCCCGACTCGTCGCCGCCCAGCTGACGAAGGCTACCCTGGTTGGGGCTACCCTGGTCGAAACGGATCTGGCTGGGGCCAACCTCAGCTGGGCCAACCTCAGCCGCGCCAACCTCAGCCGTGCCAGCCTGCGGGGGGCAAATCTGCGGGGAGCCAATCTCAGCCGCGCCTGCCTCAAACAGGCCGACCTGTCCCAGTCTGACCTGCGCGGGGCCAACCTGTTCAAGACCGACCTGAGCGGCGCGATTTTGACCGGAGCCATTCTGCCAGACTAGCGCCAGACTAGTGCAACCTGTTCAAACCCATTCAGGGAGCCGAGGTCGAAATCGTCATCCGGTAGGGGTTATCGCCATTCGAAAAGAACGATTTGAGCTGGAGCACGTAGGTTCCGGGAGCCAGCTGCCCCGAGAAGGTCTGGCTGGGCGCGGTCAAGGCAAACTGGGAGCGCAGCGATGTGCCGTTGCTAGCCGTCCAGTCCTGCCCGCCAGCAGCACCCACCCGATTCAGCTCGTAAAGCATCCGGGAGCGATCCGGGTGATCGGTACCCAGCCGGTCAAACTGGATGTTGAGCGTGGTGGGTTGGGTCGTGGTGAAGCTGTAGTAGTCGAAGATGTCGCCCTGACCGACAAAATCGGTCGCGGTGAAGGAGCTGCCAGGGTTCAGGGAATTGATCCGCACAGCGGTTTGGGCCGTGTTGCCCGCCCGGTCGGGAATCGCCGTTTCCTGGAGCTGCAGGGTGTAGGTAAGTGGACTGTTGGCCGCGATCGGCGAGACTTTGACATAGTAGGTGCCGTCGGCCACCGCCAGCCCCGTGGTGTTCTGGTAGGCTTTGCCCCGCTCAAACGCCACATCTCCGACCGGGCTGTTTAAATCAGCGGCGCTATAGACCCGAGCAAACACCCCGGCCCCATTCACCGAATTTAGGGCGAGGTTGAGTCGGCTGCTGCCCCCATCGCCCACCGTGAACTGATACCAGTCTACCGAGTCGCCGTTGCCCAGACCGTCTGTGAGCATCAAACCTGCCCCAATTCGGCCTCGATTGGTAGCAGCCGCCAGGGAGTTACCGCCCAGATCGGGGCCGTTGTCGTTCTGAATGGGACGGTTGGGGCGATCGTCTGGGGGAAGGCTTGGGGATACAATGCCAGGAACGCTAGGCTGACCATTGCCCCCAGAGCTACCCGAACCGCCGGTTGAACCGCCGTTACCGCCGTTGCCGCCGTTACTACCATTGCCACCATTGCTACCATTGCCACCCAAACCATCGGTTGAGCCCAGCGGAGCCGCCTCATAGCGCAACCGGTATCTGCTGAACTGACCGCTTTTTAACACCGTCCGCAGCTGATAGCGGCCAGCAGGCAGCGTAGCTACATCCAGGGCTTTAGCGCCGCGCTGAACAGACCGAGCGACCGTACCATTGGCGTTGACTAATTCCAGGTTGATATTGGCGTTACGGTTAGTGCCTGTGAGCGAAGCTCGAAATCGACTAGAGCGAGTTAGGTTAATTGAAAATGTATCGACGCGATCTTTAGTACTCAGCGAGTTTCTGAGGGACTGCGACAAGGTGCCACCGGACTCGGAGCGCTGGCTAAACCTGAACAAATGCGGGGGTTGCATAGTGGAATACCCAGGAAATATAAAGTTGAAGAACACAGCAAGCAAAGTATTCCCTAAGCCAGCAAGGGGGACATCGCTGGTTTAGGAAACGTCTCATTTGGATTGAGACTTGTTGCTACTTATTACTTCCAAGCAAACACCCGGCGATTCCGCACAAATTAACTATAAAATTGCGATAAAGTTTGGGTCTGAATTTGAGGTTAAATTGAGGTGCCCGTCCGGGTACCCCGACCCATATGTTCAAGAAACCGCATCCCAAAATTAACAATCAGGTTGGCCCAAAGGTTGACCCAGAGGTTAGCCCAGAGGTTAGCCCAGAGGTTAGCCCAGAGTTAACGCAATATTGACAGTAAAAGTTGACAGTAGGGTTTATATAGAATCTATAGAGCGATCGCTCCAACGACCCAACCCCCTTTCCCTGAATTTGGCCGGGGATGGGGGCAGGCTCAGATATTCACTGGGGAATCCATTTCACTGGGGAGTCAGCTGCCGCGACTGCACCTCCAGGTAGAGCAGCAGGGCGTTGATATCGGCAGGATTGACGCCGCCGATCCGGGCAGCC
>JBJTUI010000650.1:0-16676 GCA_046080625.1 Elainella sp.
TGCGGTTGCCAACACCCCTGTGATGGATAGCCTCTGGGCCGCCTATCCCCGAACCTTGATTCGGGCTTCGGCAAAAAGCGTGGGTCTGCCTGCTGGTCAAATGGGCAACTCGGAGGTAGGCCATCTGAATTTAGGGGCCGGGCGGGTCGTTCCCCAGGAGCTGGTGCGAATTAGCGATGCGGTTGAGGATGGTACCCTGCTCAGCAACTCGGCCCTGCTGCGCATTTGTCAGGACGTCAGGCAGCACCAGGGTAAGCTGCACCTGATCGGCCTCTGCTCGGAAGGCGGGGTGCATTCCCATCTCAGCCATCTGGCCGGTCTGCTGGAACTGGCCAAAGAGCAGGGCATTACAGAAGTTTGTATTCATGCAATTACGGACGGGCGCGACACCAAACCCACGGACGGGATGGCCGCGCTGGAGCAAATTCAAACCTATATTGATCAGTTTGGCCTGGGGCAAATTGTCACCCTCAGCGGTCGCTATTACGCCATGGATCGGGACCGCCGCTGGGATCGAGTCCAGAAAGCCTATGAGGTGGTCACGCAGGATGGTTCAGGCGACGGGCGCTCGGCCCAAGCGCTACTGCAAGCCTCCTACGATGCGGGCGTCACCGACGAGTTTGTCCTGCCCGTGCGGGTTGCGCCCGGTGCAATCACGGCTGGAGACGGCGTAATTTTCTTCAACTTCCGCCCCGACCGGGCTAGACAGCTGACCCAAGCCCTGGTCGATCCGGCGTTTGATGGGTTTAAGCGAGAGCTGGTAGCGCCGCTCAGCTTCGTCACCTTTACCCAATATGACCCCAACTTCCCGGTGCTGGTTGCCTTTGAGCCCCAGAACCTGAACAATATCCTGGGCCAGGTAATTGCCCAACACGGGCTGCGCCAGTTTCGCACTGCCGAAACCGAGAAATATGCCCATGTCACCTACTTCTTTAACGGCGGCATTGAGGAACCCTTTAAAGGCGAAGACCGGCAGCTAGTGCCCAGCCCCATGGTGGCTACCTACGACCGCGCTCCGGCCATGTCGGCGGTTCAGGTCACGGATGGCGCAATTGCGGCAGTGGAGCAGGGCGTCTATTCCCTGGTTGTGATCAACTATGCCAACCCAGATATGGTAGGCCATACGGGCAACTTGAAGGCTACGGTTGAGGCTGTAGAAACCGTAGACAGCTGTTTGGGGCGACTGGTAGAAAGCATCGGCAAAGCGGGCGGCACGGCAATCATCATTGCTGACCACGGCAACGCTGAACTGATGTGGGACGAGCAGGGCAATCCCTGGACCGCCCATACTACTAACCCGGTGCCGTTTATTCTGATTGAGGGCGAAAAGCGCAAAATTCCTGGTTCTGGAGCGGAAGTCGAGCTGCGGGACGATGGAGTTCTGGCCGATGTTGCCCCCACGATTCTGCAAATTCTGGGCCTGCCCCAACCGGTTGAAATGACCGGGCAGTCGATGATTCAGTCCAGTGACTATGAGGTGCGGGCCAACCGGACGCCGATTCGCGTTTCGCTCTAGGCCCTATCGTTCTGAACCTGTTGCCCTAAGACCTGTTGCTCTAAGACCAGTTGTTTTGAGGCAACGCCAGTCCTCCATCACAAAAATTTGCTAGAGCAAACGGTTGCTGTCTGGGCCTATGTCAGCGCGTATAGTGGCGTGCAGTCAGCCAAGCGTACAGTCAGCGCCTAAAATAGAACAGGAATAGAACAGAGCCACTCATGGCATAACCTGTCATGGCATACCCTGGATGAAAGAACGATGACCTTGACCAATATTGTGACGATTGTGTGGGCAATTGCTGGAATTGGCCTGATTGTGCTGGTACTGCTGCATAGCCCTAAAGGCGACGGTTTGGGCGGTTTGGGCGGTCAGGCCCAGCTGTTTACCAGCACCAAAAGCGCTGAACTTACCCTAAATCGAATTACCTGGACCTTGACCGCTATCTTTATGGGTCTGACGGTGGTGCTGAGCACCGGTTGGCTGAACGCCCCAGCGACTCCTGTCGGCTAGCTCCCAGCCCGCTAGCAATGACCCGGAGGCACTCATTTCGGCAATCGGCTTGCCGTCGGGTGATGCACTGGTCCGGTTACTGGAACTGGTCTGCCTGGGTGCGACGGTCGCGCCGCCTGCTGTCGCCCTCCTTCCTGCCGCTCGCCCTCACAGCTGCCCTCATAATTCTGACGGGCCTGCTGATCCAGCCGCTGATCCAGCCCCAGATTGGCTGGGCAGTTCAGTTACAGGCCCAATCCCAGGTGTCGCCGCCTGCGCCCCAGATCCACCCCCTGCCGCCCTCGCTGGCCCAGTGGCAGACCAATGAGGCGGGCGATTACTTTGATGCCGTGACCCCGACCGAGCTGGGCTACCTGGTTTGGTCGCAGTTTCCCATATCGGTCTATATTCAGGCCGATTCAGCCCAGGCCGAATCAACCGCCGCAATGTCCGGCTCTGATGTTTCTTCCCAGTTCACCCCCTGGCGCAGAGCTGTTGAGCAAGCCATTCAGGATTGGACGGTCTATTTACCGCTGGCAGTTACCACTGATTCGACCAGGGCAGATATCACAATCCTGGCCCTGGCTCCGCCTATACAACGACCCACTGCTGGAGTCCTGTCCCGAGTTCGCAGCGCCGAAACCCGCTACGAATTTTTTCTACGGCAACAGTCCCAACCCCAAGCCGCGACCAGCTTTGTGCAGCGCCTGACTATCTACCTCAGTCCTAACCAGACGGCGGACTATACGCTGGCTACAGCCCGCCACGAACTGGGCCATGCGCTGGGTATTTGGGGCCACAGCCCTGACCCAACAGACGCACTCTATTTCTCCCAGGTGCGCCAGCCCCCCTCTATTTCCCAGCGGGATGTCAACACGCTGAAGCGAGTTTATCAGCAGCCGACTCAGTTGGGCTGGGTTGTGCCCGCTGAGGCCAGCCCCAGTTCAGCCTCAAGCGCAACCAGTTTGAGGGCGACCAGTTTAAGCGCAACCAGTTTAGAGAGACGCGCTAATCTGGGTTGAACCCGGTAGGATAATCGGTAGGATATAAGGCTAAGTCTGGCTCGGCCCATGTCTTTATCCATTCAACCCTTTAGCCCTGAAGCTGAATTGGCTATGTCCTCACCCCAACTGCGTCTCAATTTATCGGAAGGATCGGTTAGTTTCAGCTTCAGCCCGGAGGCTGCTCAGGCGCTCAAGGCTGAACTGGCGGTACTGATGCAGCGGCTTAAAGCTGTAGCTCAATCGGGTGGCAAGCCGGGTTCCCAAACGCCCCAACAGCCCATAGAATACCGGTACGTGGGGGATGTGGTGCTGGAGGTGTTCTGCAATCCCAACATTTGGCCCACGCCATTTGCGGCTAAGGTTTTACTGACCCTGCGCGACCCCCAGATCCGGCTTAGTGTTGAGGCGGGGTTGACCCAGATCAGCGAGGATTTAGAGCAGTTTATTGAGCAGTACTGTTAGCGGGATTGTTGGCCGGGATTGTTGGCCGGAATTGTTAAGCAGCAATCAGCTGAGCGGTGGCGTTAAGCAGGGCGGCTAATGGGAGCAGTAAGCTCGTGCAGTTAACAGCGGCTCTGGAGATTGCTGGCAGCAGCAAATCAGCTTAAAATGCCAGATAATTGACCGATTTATTACCCCATTCTCAGCTAATCTGATTGTGGTGTGGCTGCTAACCAGCCGACGAACGGCCCTATGTTGCCTGCTACCCTGAACAGCGTGCTCTGAAGCGCTTTCTCTGGGAGCGCTGACCCCAATTCACCTCACGAACGATTTATTGTCACTGCTATGAATTCTGATACTCTCACCCAGCTTCTGCAAAAGGGATTTCGCGTCACCCTTGGCGCTACTGCAACGCTTGTAGAAGCTCTACAAGATCCAGAACGCCGTGACGCCAGCGTCTCCAAACTCACTAGCGATCTGAGCCAGCTCGCGGAAACCCTGGAAGCCAAGGGTGCGAATGCAGAAGTAGAAGCCCGCAACTTTGTCAGTACGCTTTGGCCCCAGGGCAGCTCTGGTCCAACAGGCCCCGCCTCTGATGCGGGTGGAGCGCCTCCGCCTACAGCTCCTGTCCAACCAGAAGTACAGCAGGATCTACAGGAGTTGACAGCCCAGATTGCCGCTATCCGAGCCGAAATTGAGCGCTTGCAGCGCGATGGGTCGTCGTAATTTAGACGTCGTAATTTAGACAAAATTAAAGTTGAATGAGGCAAAACCCAGCCAAACGTCAGTGAGTGCTGAGCCGGGCCGGGTCATTGCTTCCTGTTTGACATGCGGATTAAAGCATGCGGTGGAGTACGCTACTCTAGTCGTTTTCCCAATCTTCGCGGCCCAGCAGGTCGCCGACGCGATCGCGCAATAGAAAATCGTGGTCTTCTAAAACACACTCGATACCAGCCCATTCGCGGGCGGGGATATATTGGCACAGGACATAAATAGGTTGATGCCGACTGACAACACCCTTCTGTACGAGCTGCCGAGCTTCATCTTCGAGTAGCGACATTGAGTATTGAACAGATTGAATCATGACTCACCCTCGGTTGCTGTAGTAATAAGGTTTATGGTGGTTTTGGTGTAACTGTTTGGTGACTGTCTGCTAAGTGACTGTCTACTAAGTGACCGTCTGTTTGGTGACTGTCTGCTGCTAGTGCTGCTAGTGATTCCCTGCCGCTTTGAAACCTAGAATTTTGTAGTTCAACGCTTGCAGAAGGGTTTGCAGAATTACAGAGTGCTGTTCTGGTTGGTGGATTGAAGGGCATCGATTTAGCTGCCGCGAAGGACTAACCTGATCTGACGCGCCCACCCGGGCAGAACCCGTAAAGGAAAAGAGAGGAAATTGTTTGTAGTTAGATATACTAAATAACTTCTATTTTCACCCGAACACCCCACAATTATATTAAAAAATATTTCGAATGTCAGGAATTTTTGACATTTTCTGGATCTGCTTGGGTTAGACACAACATTCGACATAGGACAAACGGCAGCGCAGGGATCGCCAGTAAATTAGGATCTCCACAGAAAAAGCTGTACCAAGAAGCTGAAAACACCCTGTTTATTGTTCTTTCTTGGCTTCTAACTGCATTTCTAATTGGGTAACCCGCAAGTTTCACAGTACTTATCTAAAGCTCATCTAAACAGCTGTTCAGCTTGCCTGAATTGCCATAGATAAGTTTGTCATATTGTTACCATCATCTAATCAACTCTATTTTCAGGCTTGATTCGTTTCAAGCTTGATTCTCAACGTTGCTCTGTTTTTCTTGAACGTTTAGGCTGAATTTGGCCCAATAGATGGGTTCAGCCAGCATACCCTAGAGCTTGGAAGCTAGACGTGAGGCGTTAGCTTAAATGGCCTGCCGTCGCTTCAGTATGGCTGCGTTGACAGCAAACCATTCACTCAATTCAAGAATTCGTGATGCTGAGGCGATTTATAGTTACCCATCTGTGATGGCATTGTGTAACGACAAGGCAGGGAGCCAGAGTGGCTTGCTTGAATCGCGGCTCGATCGATCGCGTTGGAACTGTGCCGGATCAGCCGGGCAACCCTAGATTACCCCTAGGGAACAGGAAAAACTCTATGAACTAGCCTAAGACGGTTTATTCACTCAAGCGTAGTCTAGAACGATTCCTTATTTTTTCTCAAGCTTTCTTAGGGTTTTCTTAGTAATTTATTAGATTTGGTTTTACCTAGGAGAGGATGTCGCTCGCTGCGCTGGGGCGGAAAACGAGAGCCTCTAAAGGTGGGCGGCCACTCTGAGGGGTAACTTGACCCGCTGCTGCACCAACTCCGCTGCAATCTCAACTGCTGCCACAAAGCTATCCGCTTGCGCGATGCCGCGTCCGGCAATATCAAACGCGGTGCCGTGATCGGGCGAGGTGCGAATAAAAGGCAGTCCAATCGTTGTATTCACGGCTCGGTCGAAGGCCATCAGCTTCACTGGAATTAAGCCCTGGTCGTGATAGAGCGGCAAATAGGCATCGTGGCTGAGCTGATTTCCGTCTGGTCCAGAACCAAACCAGGCCCGTCCGGGCTCTACCCAGAGGGTGTCGGGCGGAACCGGTCCCGTCAGCTGCACCTGGGGAAACTGGAGCCGCATTGTCGCCAGCCAGGGAATTAGCCAATCCTGTTCTTCCCGGCCCAGCTGACCCTGTTCGCCGCTGTGGGGGTTGAGCCCGGCGATGGCAATGCGGGGCTGGGTCAGGCCAAAATCCTGCCGCAGGCAATCGATCAACAGCTCCAGTTTGAGGGTCATCAACTGGGGCGTCAGGGTTTCCGGCACCCGACTGAGGGGAATATGGGTCGTGGCGAGCAGCGTTCGCAGAATCCAACCTGTGTAGGGCGACCGGGCGACAAACAGCATGCCAAAACGGGAGACGTCCGCCTGCTCAGCCAAAAACTCGGTCTGGCCCGGATAGTTGTGGCCCGCTGCTTTCCAGGCCGACTTCGCAATCGGCGCGGTGACGACGCCCTGAAACTGTCCGACCAGGGTTTGGGCAACTGCGGTTTCCAAAAACCGATAGCTGGCTTCACCGCTAGCGGCGTTCCCTGTCCCCAGTTGGATTTCGGCCCGCAGCGAGTCGGCCAGAGGCACGTCGATTAGCGCTAGCTGGTCGGGATGAACGCAGGGTTGCCCGGCCTGCACCAGCTGGTCGTAGGTCTGGTGGAGCAACTGCCGGTCGCCTACCAGGGTCAGATCGCAGATGGCAGCAAGCTCGAGCTGGGCCAGGGCTTTCAGGATCACTTCCGGGCCAATGCCAGCCGGATCGCCCAGGGGCAGAGCTAGACGGGGCCGGAGGGCAGGCGGAGGGGCAGATGGTACAGGCGGTACAGAAGGTCGCATGGCTTATAAACTGTCGTAGCGTTGCTTAATTTGTGGGCTTGATTTGTGGGCTTAATTTTGTGGGTTGACCAATCCCGAATCCAGCCGAGACGCTTCGGCAAATCGGGCAGGGCCAGGGCGCGTCAATTAAGGGTAACTCCAGATTGGGTTCGGATTGGTTGCCAAACTGTCTTAAAATCGCTTAAGGGCTGGAGCACGCTTAGCTGATGCAGTTGGACTGGCTGACCATTCGGCCAGAATTTGAACGGCGGTAAGCGGGTTGGTCCACCTGCGAGTCATAAATATCATTACAACAAAGGAGACGCGGCATGGGAGGCGAAATTTTTAACGCAGCATTTCTATCCTTTTCCCTAATTCTGATTGGATTAGGACTGGGTTTTCTGATGCTGCGGCTGCAAGGTGGCGAAGAATAGGCCCAAGAACTAGCTTTCTAGCTCTAGAGCAATCCAAAGCGGCAGGATCAGCGATGCATGGGGAACTTGTTCTCTGGAATTCGGTAAACCTGCCGCTCTTGATTTGGAGCCCGACTCTGGCCGGTTGACCAAGCGATTTTGGTACAAGGTTTCGATCTGTCGTAGACTAAGAAAGTTAATAAATCGTTACGGAAGTCCTCATGAACTTACTGATTGTTGGAGCCACTGGGACATTAGGCAGGCAGGTTGTCCGTCGGGCGCTCGATGAAGGCCATCAGGTGCGCTGCCTCGTCAGAAGTTTGAGAAAGGCTTCTTTTTTGAAGGAGTGGGGAGCAGAACTAGTCCAGGGCGATCTGCTGAAGCCCGAAACCCTGCCGCCCGCGCTGGCAGGAGTGGACGCGGTGGTTGATGCTGCCACGACTAGACCCACCGATTCTCTCAGCATGCGGCAGGTGGACTGGGACGGCAAAGTTGCGCTCATCCAGGCCACAAAAGCAGCTGGCGTCCAGCGGTTTATTTTCTTCTCGATTTTGGACGCTGAGCAATATCCTGACGTACCGCTGATGGATATCAAGCGCTGCATAGAGCAATATCTGGCAGAGTCGGGGCTGGACTACACGATTCTCAAGCTCTGTGGGTTCATGCAGGGTTTGATTGGCCAATACGCGATTCCGATTCTGGAGAAGCAGGCCGTCTGGGTGATGGGCGATAGTTCTCCCACCGCCTACATGGACACCCAGGATATTGCCCGGTTTGCGGTGGCTGCCCTGCAAAATCCCGAAACCAATCGGCGCAGCTTTCCGGTTGTGGGTCAAAAGGCTTGGGGCGGCTACGAAATCATCCGGCTTTGTGAGCGGCTGTCGGGCCGCGAAGCCAAAATTTCGCGGATGCCGATTGGCCTGCTGCGGACTGTGCAAAAGCTGCTCCGGTTTTTCCAATGGGGTTGGAATACGGCTGACCGCTTGGCCTTTACCGAGGTGATCGCTTCTGGTAAACCCCTGACCGCCGATATGGCAGAAACCTATCGGGTGTTTGGCATCAACCCCGAGGAAATCACGACGCTGGAAAGCTACATGCAGGAGTATTTCAGCCGCATCATGAAGAAGCTGAAGGAGCTGGAATACGAGCGGGAGCGGGCCAAAGAGAAGAAGCGCAAAAAACGCAGTCCGTTTAAGTCAGCCACGACGGCGGCCAGCAAGTCCGCCTCGAAGGAATAGGCCCAGCTAGGTTTGAGCCAGACCCGTTCTGTTCTCAAGGCCACACCAAAACCAAATCAAAACCCATCCAAAGCAAAGTTAAAAAGTTAAGCCAGCCCATATCGGAGGCTGGCTCTGTCTTCCAATTCTTTTTGAAGCTGCACAAAATCAATGGCGGGCAATGAGGCTGCGCCTCCTTGTGGGGACTCCGTCCCCACACCCCTCGTTCTATGCAGGCTCACAGAAAATTGGTATTAATAGGATGTTTTAGCAGTGTTGGCTAGGTTGCGCTGTCGGCGGCTACTGCACCTGCTCGCGGTTGGGGTTAACGGCGGTTTGCTGCTGATTCACATACATCGCCCGCAGCACCAGAGCCGGATCGACCCAGTTTTTGTCGTATTTCAGACCCCAGTGCAGGTGGGGACCAGTGGTGCGGCCCGTCATGCCCACCCGTCCAAGGCGACTGCCTGCCTGAATCTGCTGGTTTTCCCAAATCTGAATTCCGCCGTCGCGGTCAATCATATAGCGCTTGCCGTCTTCTGACTCGACATGGCCCTGCATGTGGCAGTAAATATGCATCCAGGGGCCAGACTCGATCACGACCGAAGTTCCGCAGTTGCTGTCGTCGGAAACTTCGACCACCTTCCCGCTCCACCAAGTGCGGATGTAGCTACCTTCGGGAGCAGCCATGTCGAGGCCGTAGTGAAACTCCTGGGTGTAGCCGCCGTAGGGTGAGGAGCGGTAGCCAAACGGCGAGGTGTAGGCCTGGAAATTCTCGACCGGAAACGAAGCCCCCTGCCAGGTTCCTGTGGCGACCTGGGCCTGGCTGATCTGGACGACCTGCTGATCGGCAGCCCCAGCGTTGATCGCGAGCTTGCCCCCCGGACGAGCTGTTTGGGCTGCGGTTTGATTGGCTGCCGGTTTTGCCTGATTACTGGCCTGATTACTGGCCTGATTGCTGGCCTGATTGCTGGCTGGCCCGTCGGTTAAATTCTCAGTCTGGGCAGGAGCCGTCAGGGCCGGAGCGGTGGCTTGAGAGGGGTCCAGATTCAGGGTGGGCGGTGCAGGAGACTGTTGGACTGGTGTGATTTGGGCGGAGGGCGTGATTAGGTCTAGACCAATCGCTCTGACCATTTCCTGTCCGGCTTCGGTCAGGGCTACACAGCCAAGGCTAATGCTGGCCCACAGCAACAGCTTACCGATCCGCTTGAGAGTTCTCTTGTGCATCATAACCGTGGTTCGGGTTAACTTGTCACCAGGTCGGTACTGTCAGAGCCATGCCAGAAGCACTGACCAGACCATGGATTTAGCGTTTGTGCCAGCTGGTGTCCTGAAGAGGGTCTCTGGATATTCTGCAGCCAGACAAAATAGTCGGGGGCAGAATAATTTCTCTGATGAGAGATTTATTCAGAGATCATCATTCAGGGTACTGCGAGGACTGCAAACGCGAGATGAAACTATGTTAAGTTTTTGTGATAGAACAGCGCGAAACCAGTGGGGCTACCGAATAAATTACGCGGGGATTGCGGGAATTCAGCTCAAAAATGCCATGCTCAATCAATTCTTTATTAAGCAACTTTAATTAAGCAACATTAAAAATCATAGCAGTGTGGGTCGATTTGCCCCTGAGCTTCTTCCAGAGGCAAGCTCAAAATTCTGGCAGTTACAGGCGGTTCTGGTTTATCTGGTATGGGCGGGAGCTGCTGGCAGGTTTGACTGGGGCGGACAGTTCTGGCCCACCGGCCTACCAGGTCTATCCATACCGGCGTTTGAGTAATTTCACCGGATAATGAAGATTAGGTCAGGCTGGGGAAATTTGCGGCCCTTTCTCGACCGTCTGTATTCTAATCAGCTTATGAAGTGCCTGAGACAACGGTAGAGTGGGATCGGGTAGCGCTAGAATCCTGGTTTCTCCCCCGATGCAAATTGAAACCAGATGACATAGACACCCTGAAGGCTCTGGCTGCGTGGCTGCGGCTGTTAGCGTTTAATTCGGCTGGTTGATTGAGCATTTGATTAAGCGTTGCTGTTCCCTCTGCTTCATTCATGGCAATCACTCCTATCTTCGACGGTATGCTGGCAGCGTTTTCCATTGTTAACCGCAAGGGCGATCTGTCCAAGCGGGTGCGCGATCTGCCGATCGATCAGTTTCGGCAATTGCTGGAGCAGATCACCCGCGAATTTGAGCATTTCCTGCACGCCATTGATCTGATCAACAACAACGCGCTGGAAGCTCTGCTGGAGCAGATTCTGGAGGCGCTGACGCTGAAGATTGGCCAGCTGTTGCAGGCTGACCGCACAACGATTTTTTTGGTTGATGAGGAAAAGGGGCAGCTCTGGTCTAAAAATATCCAGGCCGAATCGGGCGAGCCGGTTGAAATTCGGGTGCCGATCACGATGGGTGTGGCCGGGCAGGTGGCCCGCACGGGCGAGTTTCTCAATATTCCCGACGCCTATAGCCATCCCCTGTTCAACCGCGAGATCGACCGGCAGACGGGCTACCGCACCCACAATATTCTCTGCATGCCGATTTTTAATACCAAAGGGCAGGTGGTGGCGGTGGTGCAGATGCTCAACAAGGCGGGTGAGCTGCCGTTCACGGCCCACGATGAAGCCCTGTTTCGCGAGTTTGCCGACTCAATGGGCATCATCCTCGAAAGCTGCAACTCCTTTTATATCGCGGCTCGCAACCAGCGCGGCGTGGCGGCTCTGCTCAAGGCTACGGCCTATCTGGGCCAGAGTTTGAATCTGGAGAAAACCCTGCAGGCCGTGATGAACGAGGCCCGCGATCTGATGCAGGCCGACCGCAGCACCCTGTTTTTGCTGGATGCGGAGCGGCACGAACTCTGGTCTAAGGTGGCCACTGCCGAGGGCGATACGGTGATGGAGATCCGGATTCCCGCCGACCGGGGAATTGCGGGCTATGTAGCTTCGACCCGCCAGACCCTGAACATTCCCAACGCCTACGAAGACCCCCGCTTCGACCCGACGGTGGACCAACGCACCGGCTACCAGACCCGCACGATACTTTGTATGCCGGTGTTCAACTCCAACGAAGTGCTGATTGGCGTCACCCAGCTGATTAACAAACACCAGGGCTGTTTCAACGGCTCAGACGAGGAGTTCATGCGGGCCTTCAATATTCAGGCGGGCATCGCCCTGGAAAACGCCCAGCTGTTTGAGCGGGTGCTGTTAGAGCAGCAGTACCAGAAGGACGTGCTGCAAAGCCTCTCGGATGCGGTGATTTCTACCGATATGCAGGGCAAGATCGTCACGATCAACGATGCGGCTCTGATTTTGCTGGGCTGTGCGGATGCGAAAACCAACGATATCGCCGCCCAGAGCCTAACGCGCCGGGTGCTGGGCCGTTCGGTCTGGGAGGTCGTGCCAATTGAGCATTTGCAGATGCGGTTAGAAGATAGCCTCACCAAGGCAGCCCGCCACTACCTGCCCGAACAAACCCTCACCCTCACCACTGACGATGCCCAGGCGGAGCGCAGCATTAACCTGACCGTGACGCCTCTGACCAATCCCAAGGGGCAGGTGCGAGGGGGGCTGGTGGTGCTGGAAGACATCAGCCAGGAAAAACGGATGAAAACCACGCTGTATCGCTATATGA
The DNA here is from genome assembly GCA_046080625.1 of Elainella sp. GTDB lineage: Bacteria > Cyanobacteriota > Cyanobacteriia > Elainellales > Elainellaceae > Elainella. The sequence continues at coordinate 12,056 of JBJTUI010000650.1, forward strand.
CGCCGCGTGTGGCCGAGCAGGTGATGGCCCTGGGAGACGATGCTTTGATGATCGGCGAGCGCAAAGAAGTCTCGATTCTGTTCTCCGATATTCGCGGCTACACTTCCCTCACCGAAAAAATGGAAGCCGCGGACGTGGTGGGGCTGCTCAACACCTACTTTGAAACGATGGTCGAGGCCGTGTTTGCCTACGAGGGGACGCTCGACAAGTTTATTGGCGACGCCCTGATGGCCGTATTCGGGGCACCGTTGCCCCTGGAAAACCACGCCTGGATGTCGGTGCAGTCGGCTCTGGACATGCGGCGACGGTTGAGCGAGTTCAATCAGCGGCGGCAGGCCACCACCCAGCCCGTGATTCGAGTTGGCATCGGCATTAGCTCTGGCGAGGTCGTTTCGGGCAACATTGGCTCCCAGCGCCGCATGGACTATACGGTGATTGGCGACGGGGTCGATATCAGCTCGCGGCTGGAGAGCGCCACCAAACTCTATGGCTGCGATATTGTTTTGAGCGAATACACCTACCAGTTCTGCCAGGATCGGGTCTGGGTGCGGGAGCTAGACCGGGTCTGCGTCAAGGGCAAAACCAAGCCGATTCGGATCTATGAATTGATTGGCGACCGCAGCCAGCTGCTCAACAGTCCCACCGCCGATTTTCTTGATCTCTACCAGTCAGGTCGCAATGCCTATCTGGGGCGCAACTTCCAGCGAGCCATCCGGCAATTTGAAACGGCCCAGCAGCTCAGACCTGACGATCGCTCAGTCCAGCTCCACCTGGAGCGCAGCCGCCTCTGGCTGGATAATCCTCCCACTGCTGACTGGGATGGGGTGACGATATTGGCAGACAAGTAACTCGCCTGAGTTAAACCCCAGCTTAGCTAGGGAATAGAGATGAGACCTCCGACTGCCCCTATCCCTGGCTCTTCCTCTCAATTTGGGGAAGGGAGTTCAGGCGCTAGGCTGCCTTAGCGTGGGGTGGCAGTATGATGTGGCGGGTGCCGTCTACAACCAGCCAGCCCTCTTCCTGGAGTTGGCTGAGCAGGCGGGTCACGGTGACGCGGGTGGTGCCAATTGCGTTGGCCAACTGCTGGTGGGTGAGCCGGACGCTGAGGCGGGTGCCGCTGGCCACGGGCAGGCCAATTTCTTCCTTCAGCAGCAGCAGCAGATGGCGCAGACGGTCTTCAACGCGGCGGTAGCCGACCATTGCCAGGATTGCCTCGGTCTGCTGGAGGCGACGGGTCAGCTGGCGAAACAGGCCCTGGGCTAGCTCGGAGGACTGCTCGATTTCGCCCATGCTCAACCGCATCAAATCGACATCGGTGAGGGCAGCGGCTTGGTAGGGGCGGATGAATGACAAGGGTAAGCCAAAAGGCATGGAGGGTGAGGCGAGTCCCAGCAGCGCTTCATCGCCGCTGTCGTAGAGGGTGCCTATTTGCACCACCCCCCGACAAACCACCAGAACTTCCTCTGGCTGCATTCGGATTGTCTGACCACTTTTATAAGACTGGAGGTTGCGACCGCTGTAGAGTTCCTCCAAAAGCTGACGTAGTTCGGGCCTCGGATTCACTTCCAGCAGAGTCGTTGGTAAAGGCATATAGACACAGGGGGGTGAGGGTTTGCCCACTAGCTTAGAAGCCTGACCTAAAGGCGAGGTAATCGCCAGATTACTGATCGGTAAGCGATAGGTTTAGGTTGGGTTAAGAAAGCGTTATCTTGCCTCAGATATCGATTGCAGTCGATGGTAAAGCAGTCAGCCAGTGGTTAGCCTGGGGGTAATTATCTGGCAGACTACTATCTGGCCCTCGGTTCTCGATTCGCGGCTCTCAATTCGCGGCTGCTTAAAATTCTGCTGCGGCCCGGCTATTGCAAGCAGCGAATGGCCTCCAGCATGCCTCTGGCCTTATTCAATGTTTCCTCATACTCGCGCTCGGGTTGCGAATCGGCCACCAGCCCTGCCCCGGCCTGAACATTGACCAAATGGTCGCCGTCGGGCAGACTCGTTACCACCATGGTGCGAATCGTAATCGCCGTATTCAGCTGGCCCTCAAAGTCGTAGTAGCCATATACGCCCGAATAGACGCCGCGCCGTCCCGTTTCCAGGTCGTGAATGATCTGCATGGCTCGAATTTTGGGGGCACCGCTGACCGTGCCCGCCGGGAAGCAGGCTTTGAGCAGATCCCAGGCGGTCTTGCCCGGAGCCAGCCTGCCAATCACGTTGCTGACGATATGCATGACGTGGGAATAGCGCTCGATCACCATCAGCTGATCGACACTGACCGTACCGCTGGCGCAGACCCGGCCCAGATCGTTTCGGCCCAGATCGACCAGCATCACATGCTCAGCGATTTCTTTCGGGTCTTGCAGCAGGTCGGCGGCCAGGGCCGAGTCTTCCTGGGGGGTTTTGCCGCGTGGCCGGGTGCCCGCAATCGGCCTGACGGTAGCCAGCAGGGGCTGGTCGGGGTCCGTCACCTCTGCCTTGACCATGACTTCTGGGCTAGAGCCAATGATCTGCCAGTCCTGGAAATGGAAGTAGGCCATGTAGGGCGAGGGGTTGATCAGCCGCAGGGAGCGGTAGAGGGCGAAGGGATCGCCGCTGTAGGAGGTCGAGAGCCGTTGGGACAACACCACTTGAAAAATATCGCCCGCCCGAATGTGGGCCTTAGCCGCCTCCACGTTGGCGCAGAACTCGGCCTGGGTGACGTTGCTGCTGTAGTTGAGCTGGGTCGTTGTCTGGGGGCTCCATTCCAACACCGTATCCCGGCCCGACAGGGGCAGCTGGAGCTTTTCGACCATTTGCCGCACCCGGCTGCATGCCTGCTGGTAAGCCTGCTGCCAATCGGTCTGGGGATCGCGCAGGTCGGCGTAGGCAATCGCCCAGATTTTGCGCTTTACCTGGTCAAACACCATCAGGTGGTCGATCTGCATCCAGAGGCCGTCGGGCAGATCGGTGGGACTGGCCTGGTAAATCGGCACGCGCGGCTCGATCCAGTTGATCAGCTCGTAGCCCCAGAAGCCAAACAGACCGCCAATTCCAGGCGGGAGCTGGGACAGTTTCACCGGGTGGAACGGGGCCAAACAGTCGGTCAAAATCGCAAACGGGTCGCCGCTGAAGGTTTCCCTGGAGCCGTCCCGGTAGGTCTGGGTGGTCTGGTCGCCCTGCGCCTCCAGGACCCAGAGCGGATCGCAGCCCACGAAGCTATAGCGCCCTACGGTTTCGCCACCTTCCACCGACTCCAGCAGAAAGCTGTAGGGCTGGCCCGCACAAACCTTATACCAAGCCGACACAGGCGTATCTAGATCGGCCACCCACTCCTGATATACCGGCACAAAATTGCCCTGCTGAGCCAACTGCGAAAACTGAGCAAAGTCTGGAAAAATCATGCCTTGAACCTGAGAAGGGAGAAAGAGGGCAGCCTGGCAGTTCACCCTGTGCGTCCTGCTGTACGGCCTAGAGCGCTAGCTGGGCTAGCTGGTGAACATAGTCTATCACCCGTTCAGGTCCAGCTGGAGAACCGGTAAAGCTCGCCAATTTCTGCTAAATCTCTCGCCGGGTTGATGTCCCTCCCTCCGGTTCACCTGATCGAATGATGCAGAGTATTACGAATCGACAGAAAATAATACTTGTAACTCAAGCAATTTCGTTTACACTAACAACGGATCGATGGACGTAACGCTACAGGATTTTACGGAAGATCAGCTTAGGTTTAACCGGGATTGAAAGTAGAAACACAGTGGAGCAGCTGCTTTTCCAAGGTGTAATTTATAACTCAGTCAGGTTGTTCAATCACCACTCGGCCCAATCCAGGTTTAATAGCGTTCAATTTGTTTGGCTTTGCCAGTTGTTTTATCAGTTCGTGAATTATCAGTTTGTAAAGTTTACCGTGGCCTTCTAGTTCTGTTTTGGGAAAACTTGACCGTTCATTTCAGACCGCAATTTGAGTTTCCGGAACTACCCTGTTGGCTTGGGTATTCACCCACATCAGCGGAGTAACCAAACCGACTAACTCACTGCCATTCCTTCCCCAAATTCAGTCTAGATCTAGCCCTGCTTCTGGCCTTCATAGCCCTCTTCGCTATCAGGCATTTCCCCTCAAAAAACCGCCAACCATTGGGAGAACTAAGTTCATGCAAGATTTCGTTTTGTCTGCGCCTAATACCAATCGCTACACCTATTTCGTTGCCTACTACGGCAAGGATTTTCAAAAACAAACCGCCGTGCTGCATGTGAAGCACAATTTTGATGAAACGATCCAGGCGCTGCATATTCAAATTCGGCAGCGGATCAATGAGATCCTGGGCGAAGAAACGCCCTCCTGCTACCACATTCTGGCGCTGGCAGCCCCGGAAGCCGTACCTGCCTAGATTGCGGGTTAGTTCATAGCCGTAGAATTTAATCAACTAAGAAAGGGGGTAAAACTACCCCCCTTTTTTTGCTGTTATTGAGCTTTAGGCTGGTGCTCAGCTTCGTCAAGTTCAGCCAAGCTACCCGTTTGTTTTGGCCAGCAACCGCTCGGCGACTTTATCGGGCACCTCTTGCAGGTGGTCAAACTGCCAGCGGAAGCTGCCCACCCCCATGGTCAAAGAGCGCAGTTCCACGATCAGGTGATGCATTTCGGCCTGGGGCA
>JBJTUI010000651.1:0-5364 GCA_046080625.1 Elainella sp.
CCGCGCCGCATCGACCATGCCTTCCGAGCAGCACTGGCCTTTGCCCTTCATCAACCACAGCGTCAGGCCCGTTACCTGATAGCCCTGACGGTGCAGCGTAGCAGCAGCCACGGAGCTATCTACACCGCCAGAAAGCCCCACTACGACTTGAGTCCCGTCGCCGTTCATCTCTACTAACCTATTCCCTGAAAAATACTTTACAAAATGCCTCTTCCAGGCTATCACTTGGAGGAAAAAATCGGCCAGAAATCAGCAGGCCAGAAATCGGCAGAAAAATCATCCGCCCTCAAATTTCTGTGCTACCATTAGCGCCATTTAGATGAGATAGTCCCTAGTCAACTCTATATGTAGCGGGGGTGGTGTCCAATGGTCGGTTTCTTGCGTTTTAACAATGCTCCGTCAGCCGGGGCAACGAACCGGTTCTGGCGAATAGTCGGAGTCGTTGGAGGGAGTGCGCTGGGTCTGGTGCTGCTGAGCGGCTCTGCCTGGGCCAGACCAATGTTGAATGATACTAGCCATTTTTTGCTGGCCCAACAGGTGATGGATGGCCTGCCGCCGCCGCCGCCCGGTTCCCAAACTCCTACCTACCAAGCCCAGCAGTACCAGCAGTATATGGTGGTGGTGAATGGCAACAGCCAGATTTTGCTGTCCCAGGTGCAGGCGGTGCAGCCCAGCGCCTCTGTGCAGGACTACAACGGTCAGCAGTTTATCCAAGCCGGAGTGTTCAGCGACCTGACCACGGCCCAACAGCAGGTGACGACCCTGGCCGCTTCGGGAATTGAAGCCCAGGTAATGGCCGTTGCGCCCGCCGCCAGCCTCACCAGCCAGGCCAGTTCCCCTGTAACCGTTCCCAGCTACAGCAGTCCCGAGGCCCAGACCTATGGCCAAACCTACGACAATGGCACTCTGCCGCCGCCGGAAGCCATGCCCTCGCTAGCCGTGCCTGCTGCCCCAGGTGGCGAAGTCCAGTTCAATGCGCCCAGCACCCAGGCCGAGCCGGAGCGGGCATCTGACGGTCGCACCTACTATGTAGTAATTCCGGGCAAGCAGGATGACCTTTCGGCTGTGTCGGAACAGATCACTCGCCTGACGGACGGCATGGGCATCGACGGCATGGTTGACACCGCCACCTCGCGGGGGTCGCATATCCGGGTTGGCCCTTTCAACACCCGCAGCGCTGCCAACCGCTGGACCCGCTATTTTCGCGATTTTGGTATGGATGCCAGGGTGAGCTACGGCGGCTAGTAGGCCACTTGGCATAAGCATCGCCGTTGCCCCAATCCCCTACCCCTTCCCCAAAAATGAGGGAAGGGGAGCCAGAATAGGAAATTTGCCCCTACCCCCGCCCTGCGGATTAGTGCGCCTGAAACCTAGCAGGGGTAAGCCTGATCTAGCTTTAGCAGCGTGTGCAGCAGCACATTCGCACCCTGGGTGCATTGTTCAGGCGAGGTATATTCAGCTCCCGAATGGCTCAGCCCCTCCTGACTCGGCACAAAAATCATCCCCATGTCGGTAATCCGGCCAATTTCCAGCGAATCGTGGCCCGCCCGACTCGGCATAGACCGGTGGCTGAAGCCGAGGGTGTCACAGACCTGGGAGATCGTCTCCTGCACTTGGGGGGCGGCTGGTGTCGGCTCGACGCAGAGTACGGGGGTGAGGTTGATTGTCGTATGGGTTTCAGTGGCAATCGCATCCAGGCTGCGCATCAGCCGCGACATCATGCTATCGAGGCAGTCCTGGGAGAGGTCGCGCATGTCCACCGAGAGTTCCACCTGGCCAGGGACGATATTAACGGCGTTGGGGGCGACCGTGAGATAGCCAACGGTGGCCACGGGCTGGCTAGGCTGGCTGAGGGCAATCTGCTGTACGGCCAGAATCACCTTGGCGGCGGCAATCAGCGCGTCCTGGCGCATGTCCATCGGGGTTGTGCCCGCATGGTTGGCCTGCCCTTCGATTGTGATCAGCTGCCGCAGCATTCCGACCACGCCCTGGACGACGCCAATCTCGGTCTGGGTATGTTCCAGCACCGCTCCCTGCTCGACATGCAGCTCTACAAACGCCACCATGTCTTTGCGGCTGCGTCGGGCCGAGGGCAGTTCGTCCCAGTTGCCGCCAATCGCCTCCAGGCAGGATTCAATCGGTTGACCCACCTTGGGCTGGTAGCGCTCCGGTTCGTTCAACAGCACGGTGCCCGCAATCGCCTGGCCGCCAATCATCGAGCTTTCCTCGTCCGTGAACACAATCACTTCTAAAGGATGCTTGAGGCGACGATTGCTGTCGCGCAGACTGCGCACCACTTCAATTCCCGCCAGGACGCCCAGCACACCGTCATAGCAGCCACCAGAAGGCACGGTATCGATGTGGGAGCCAGTCGCCAGCGCGGGTGCGCCTTCCACAGTACCCGCATAGCGGCCAATCAGGTTGCCAGCGGCATCGGTGCGAACGGTCATCCCGGCTTCTACCATCCACTGCTGCACCAGGTAGCGGGCCTGCAAGTCTTCTGGGGTAAAGGCGAGGCGGCAGATGTCGCCGTTGGGCTGTTTACCGATCCGGGCCAACCGATCAATGCTGGCGTTGAGGCGTTCACCGTTGACCGACAGCCTAGGGGTTGAAAGAACTTGCATGAGGGACTCCCTAACGAGTGACTACTAAAGTATTTTCTGGATTGGGTTTGTCTACAGTATTCCAGGCGGCAGTTTAGACCGTTTAGCTTGGAGCTACGTTTAGCTTGGAGCTATTTAACTGGGCCATTTAATATGGAGGCGATTGTTTAGATCGCTAGTTTTAGAGGTATCTGGCTATGAGGCTACCTGTTGGGCTATCCACCTCTATTAGCTAAATGAAACCGTACTTTGTGTACTGTATACAAAGATTAAATAGATTATCGTTGTGTTCGATACCGTTCGCAGCGATCTAGGGATAGAGTTGGCCCTCTGGGGGCGCAGTAACAGCTGGGAGCAGGGGCTAAATTGGCTTAGGCAATTGACTCAGGGAACCGACAGGTCCGATCAGGCGAGATTAAGCAAGACTAGGTCTGGGGCGTTTGGTCTGTGCGGGGCGGCTGAGGCGGCTAGTGCATCGGGAGCGAGATGCTAATCAGCAAAAGCTGACTTTAGCCCTATTCTAACCAAAACATTTACTTTTCTTTACCTTTTGATGCTCTTCGCATAGATTAGTTACATCTCTGGCTCCCTCGAAACGGGGCCAGCTGCTGCGCCAGAGGCGGGTCTGCATGGCGGGACTGCATACGGTATGCTAGGCAGAGGTCAGGCCAGGTAGAAACCAGCTGGCTTGGGTCTACCAGTGGGACACTTGTAGGGATTGAAAGGAGAGCATTCATGACCGAGACGATCGGAACCAGACGGGTATTCATCTGCGGTTCAGCCCTGCGCGGCCAGCCCGATCACCAAAATTTGCAGGCGGCTGAGTTCATCAAGGAAACCCAAACCCGTCCGCTCTACCGGCTGCACGCGGCGGAAAACGGCTGGCACCCGGCGATTTATCAGGTCAGCGAGGGCGGCATCTCCATTCCCGGCGAAATCTACGAGATGACCACCGAGCAATTCGACTACCTGGCCAACAACGAACCGCCCCACATGTATCCCACCGAGGTGCAACTGGAAGATGGCGATACGGCCACGGCTTTCTTCTATCCTCAGGAGCTGATCGAGCAATACAGCTGGCCCGATATTTCTGAATACGGCGGCTGGGCGGCCTACAAGCGCTCGATGGCGACAGTTGGGTAAAGCCTGTGAAATGCAGCGGCAATCTTGGGTCAGATCGTCGCTGCTTTGGGTGTATGAACTCGTTAACTCAGGTTGTCCGGCTCAAGTCGTCACGAAGATTTGGGCGGCGGTGAGAACCGGACTGTTAGCCAATTTGGCGATCTGGACCGGCTGGAAGCTGGTGCCGGAGCCGTCGGCGTCAAAGCTGAGCACACCAGAACTGTAGAGGAAGAACTGGCTGCGCGTCTCGGCCTCTGTGCCGACGTGGAACTGATTGTCTCGCAGAGCCTGCCCGGCAGTCAGCCTAAAGCTAGGGTTGCCAGCTTTGACGATCACGTTGCTATCTACAGTGAAGCCCGCTTTGGAAACCACCAGCAGATCTTCCCCGAGCGCGAAATCCTGGATCGTATCGATGCCTTCGTTACTGGCATTGAAGATGAACTGATCTGGGCCTGCGCCGCCGTTCAGCACATCGTTACCGCCACCGCCCACCAGCTGGTCAGCCCCCGCTCCGCCCCGAAGCGTATCCTCTCCACCCAGCCCGCTGAGCAGATTCGCGCCGCTGTTGCCGGTGATTCTGTTGGCCAGACTGTTGCCTGTGCCAGTGAGGCTGTCGCTGCCCCGGAAAGTGAGGTGGTTAATTTCAGGACTGAGCGTGAAGCTGATCGAGGCCAGCACCAAATCTTCCGAGGCCACGCCCGCATCGTCACCCGTATCGTTGATCTGGTCGTTTGGGCTGTCGATCACGTAGATCGTGCCGCCTGTGCCGCCGATCAGCAGATCTTCGCCCGTGCCGCCGTCCAGGTAGTCGTTGCCTGCGTCGCCCCGCAGCTCGTCGTTGCCGCCATTGCCCCGCAGGACATCGTCGCCCGCGTTACCCTTCAGCAGGTTGCGCGCCTCGTTGCCAGTGATGCTGTTGGCCAAGTCGTTGCCGGTGCCGTCGATGGTAGCCGTACCCGTTAGCGTTAAATCTTCCAGACCCACACCCAACGTCCAGCTGACGGAGGACTCGACCCGCTCAAACCCCGTCCCGGCAGTATCGACAATCTGATCGCCCAGGTTGTCTACGACGTAGGTGTCATTGCCCAATCCGCCCATCAGGGTGTCAGCTCCCTCGCGCCCATCCAGACGGTTGTGGCCGCTGTTGCCCTTGATCAGGTTGGGCAGGGTATTGCCGGTGCCATTGATGTTGGCAGCTCCCATCAGGGTGAGGTTGTCTAGCCCCGCCTGGCTCGGATCGTTGAGGCGCATGAAGCTGGGATCGTTGATGTCGTAGCTGATCCGCAAGTCCCAGCTGACATAGGCTTCTACGGTTTCAATGCCGCTGCCGGAAGACTCGACAATCTTGTCGTTGCTGCTGTCTACCACATAGGTGTCGTTCTCAAACCCGCCGATTAAAATCGCGTCGCCGATCGTGCCGTCTAGCCGATCCGCCGTTCTACCCGTCCGATCGCCTCGAATCGTTGTAGCCATCTGCGTTCTCCTGATTGTGATAAGGAACAGTCGCGACTTGATAGCTATTGATTAGGGCCGACTTTCGGGTTTTATGCAGGCGGGTTTTAGGCAGGCAGGATTTTAAGCAGGTAGTTTCCAGGCGGCAATCACCAGACCGCGCTTCACGCCGTCCAGCAGGGCGATT
>JBJTUI010000652.1:0-2816 GCA_046080625.1 Elainella sp.
ACTACCGCAAGCCGATTGACTTTACGGACGAGTCGATTGCCTCGGCCCAAAACAGCTGGGAGACCCTGAAGGAGGGGCTGCTGTTTGGCCATCGGTTTGGCGACAGGTTTGACCAAACCCCCAGCTGGTCTGATTGGCAGGATGCCTCGTTTGGTCAGCCCGAATCGATGCGGATCGACCCAGAGAGCGAGTCTGTAAAGCGGTTCCGGCAGGCAATGGACGACGACATCAACTCGCCCGGAGCTCTAGCCGTTCTGTTTGAGCTGGCCAAGGATCTGCGGCGCGAGGGCAATATCCTCACCCACAGTGGCGCAACTGAAACCGACCCCGCTAGTTTGCGGCAGCAGTGGCAAACATTAGTAGTGCTGGCCCAGGTGCTGGGACTGGAAGCCAAACCAGAGGCCGAGCCAGAACCAAGCGGCATCAGTGAGGCTGAAATCGAATCGCTAATTCAGCAGCGCCGCACCGCTAAACAGGCCAAGAACTTTGCCGAGTCGGATCGAATTCGCGACCAGCTGAAGGCGGCGGGCGTGGTGCTGATCGACAAACCGGGCGGCGTGATCGAGTGGCACCGGGGCTAGCGAGGCTTTTAGCTCAAGTATTGCTGGGTGTAGGCCCGGACGAGCGGCTGGAGGCCGTAGAGGGTCGCGCCGAGGTCGGTGATTCGTTCAACCAATGAGCGTCTTTCCAGAGAGCTGAGGCCATTGAGCAGGTCGGTGGTGGAGCAGGGCTGGGTAAGGCGAGCTGCCAGCGCCTTGCGATCGACTGGCTCCACATCCTGGGCCAGAGCCACCAAAATTTGCAGCTCTAGCGGGCTGAGCAGGCGGGTTTGCTGATCCAAAATTGAGCGCATCGACTTGTCGATCAGGCCAGGTTCCTGTTCCAAAAAGTCGGTGATGTTGCCATTGAAGTGGTCGCGGATACGCGAAGCCGAGAGCTGGAGGGCCAGCGGGTTGCCGCCACAGGCCTGGATCAGCTGTGCTCCCTCTTCTGGGGCAAAGCGAGTTAGCCCCTTATGCCGCAGCAGCTGAAAGGCCGCCTCGGGTTCAAGCGCGCGCACGGGATAGGAGACCACGCTGCCCCCCAACAGCGAAGCGTCGGCTAAGCGCTCTCGACTCGTGACCAGCACACAGCTCTGGTGGGAATGCTGCCAGAGGTGGGACAGCAGCCGCTGGTAGTCCCGAAATGAGTCCTGATATACCCCGGCAGAGCCGCCGCCGAAGAATACCTCCCAGCCATCAAAAATCAGCAGTAGCCGCCGCTGCTGGAGCTGTTCGGTCAGGTCGGTCAACAGGCGGCTGCTGACGGTTTCGCTGAGTTCATCGGTCAGCTCGTTCAGCAGGTCGGCCAGAAATTCGTTCAGGGCCGGAGGAGCCTGCATCGAGCGCCAGATTACCCCTTCAAACTCGGAGCTGAGCTGTCGGGCCAGCCTCACGGCCAAGGCGGATTTGCCAATTCCACCCAGCCCCCAGCAGTTGATCACCTGGTAGCGGGTTTGCAGCGGCTCCTGGGTTTGCAACACCGCCTGTTGGGGCAGCACATACTGTTCGAGCTGGCGCAGGTCAGTGACACGACCGAAAAACGGCGCGTAGTTGGGCAAGTTGTCGGGCAGGCGGGGCAGAGGCAGATTGCTGCCTAAACTGCTGGTTAGCCCGTCCGCTGTCGGGGGCTCTGCCGCGTTCGGCTCCACATACTCCTGCCAGTCCTGAATCCCGACCGCCGCAAAAATGCCGATGATCGAGTCTCGACCCAGCCGATGTTTGCGGCCCCAGAACCGAACTAGCGTCGTGATGCCAACCATCGCCTTATCGGCAAAAGCAGGCGATTTGCGCGACCAGCCCTTCTGAATACGCCGAGCATCTACCAGCTCAACGCCCTGCTTTGTGGCTATAAATGATTCCCGCACCGCCCTATTCCTTCCCGTGATTCCGCTCACTTCCGAGTCATCGCGTCAGGCCTGCAAGCGCTCTGCCAAAACTGGCCCCCACAGAGCAGTCTGGCTCTGAACCCAACTGAACCCAACTGAACCCTTTTGGCGCTATTGCCATAGGTAGCGTGACGTGTGGCTATACTGACTAGATTTAGCGTCTAAACCCCGTGCTCTTAGCTGCAACTAGCCAGGACATTTCAGGAACCAAACTGAGCACTTTACTGAAGCTATCTGACCCGAAGGCTTTGTCATTCTAGTAGATAGGGTAACGCTTTTAGCAAGTAAATCTGCTGACTGCCGAGTCACCCAGCGATCGATCGCATCTCTCTCTTTTCCTGCTTTCCGGTTTACCTGACATCCAGGCCATCTCCCCCTGCGGGGCGAATTAGGCTGCGGTGTTTCAGGCTGCCCCCAGCAGGAGCGCATATCCCCCCTTTGCAGCGTCATGGAGAATCAGATGAATCGTCGTGCTTTACTACGGGTGACTGTACTGGTGACTGTAATGAGTTTGGGTTCCAGCGGGGCGCTAGCGAAACCAGCCCTTGAACCCCAGCCAAGCTCAACCACCTGGTTACAACAGCAGTTAGCCCAGGTCAACTGGCAGGGTGGCCCACCCCCACGCTGGGGAGGAGGCCGGTAGTTGAACTGGTAGTTGAACCGGGCCAGGAAACAGGCTAAACAACCTCCTGGCCTGCGGACAGCTTTGACCCATTACATTCGACGCATTACAAAAACTGCGTTGCAACCACCAGAATCAGCAGGAGAATTAGTCCTAAATATTGCAGCGAACGTCTGTAGTTATTCCAAAACGAATATAGCTCCTGACGGTTCTGGTAAAACCAGCCTTGATTCAGGCGAGCAATTTCCCGCTCGGCCCAGCTGAGAT
>JBJTUI010000653.1:0-15011 GCA_046080625.1 Elainella sp.
GTCCCTCGCTGATGGGGTTGAGACAAGAAAAAGCCTAAGGTGCGGTGCCCCAACGGCATGTCCGCATCAGCGAGGTGAAGCGATAAAATCGATTCAGCCTAGCATCCTGCTCCTACCAGGACGTCAGGTCAGCTGGTTAGAAGTGTTGGTAGGGGAGCGTGTCACCTTCTACAGAGAAAAAAGGAAAGCCTGATTTTTCCGTTATCGACGAAAGCCATTGACACGTATGCATGGTTTTTCTCTCAAGAAGGTGACACGCTCCCTGTTGGTAGCACCTCTAGCCAGCGTTCTCACCTTAAGCTCACGCTAATACAGATAATCGGATTTGAAGTAGGATAGAGCAACCCGACCGGGAATGCAAGCGTAGGCGGGCAGTTTTTTACTAGCTGATTTTGTACTGGCTGATAATGAACGCGAGGCAAGACATCAGGTTAGAATTGCAGCCTACTGAACGGCGACGTAGATATCGACCCGATCCGCCTCGTGTCGCTCGAAATCAATCGTGTAGGCGCGGCGATGGGCAGATTCGCAGGTGGCCACTTCAGCAAAATAGCTCCAGATCTGCTGCCAGGTCCGCAGTGCTGGTTGCTGTCCAGCGCTAAACATCAGATAGTCAGCAGCTGGAATCGCCAGGCCCACCATGCCTTCGGGCGGATTATCGATGCTGCTAACTTCCGTGGCCACAATCAGAATGGTGCTGAACTGGGTCAGAGCGGGGCGACAATGTCGAACCGGGGAGGAATTGCTATAGTCGGCGTAGAGGCCATAGAGAATTTGCGGGTTGATTACATCAGGAATATCATCTAGCATCTGCTCGGTCAAAAAGCGATTCCAGATCTTAACCAGGTCAGCGCTACCGGGTTGAACCGTCTGCTCTGGGGTAAGCTGTACTTCAACTCCCATCATCATCCGCTCCGGCTGATGCACCAGCAGCGGTTTTGCCTCAGTGAATTGCTCAGTAAGTTGCTCAGTGAGTTGCTCGTTGACCCCAACGTTGAGCCCCGCATAGCGGCCTTCCATAGACCTGACCTCACGATTGATTTTGCAGCCTTGATTTCGCAGCAGCGATCTTACAGCACTTATACTCTAGATAGTACAAAAGTACTGTTTAGTCAAGCAAAATCAGGAGATTTGATGAAATTCGGGGTCAGTTGACGTTTCTGAACAGGCAGCTCAGGAGCGCGAGACTGTTCGCAGGCGCAGATCTTGCTCAATGGGGGCGGGCCGCTGGCTGGCTGACTCCAAGGAATTTGCATCCGTCTCGCTCGACGCAGCCGCATCACGGGCCACATCACGGGCCGCATCAGAGGGCGGTAGCTCAGGCTGAGGTTTTTTGCTGTGCCACCATTCTCGCAGGGACTGGGGCAGCTTCACCGCATAGAGCGTCACCACAAAGGTGCGTCCCGCATATTCCTGTCCCACTACCTCCACCGAGTAGGAGGGACTCTGCTTCGTAGCCAAATCCGGCACATACCGCTTGCCGATCCGCCGCCAGCTTGGCTCCTTGCCCCGCCATTGGAGTCGGCAGCAGGGCCAGGGCAGTTCTTCCCGGTCAAACAGACGACAGCAGGGACCAATCACCCGATAGGTAAAGTGGCAGCCCGGACTGCGAAAGGTTTGACCATGTTCGAGAGGATGCTGCATGGTGGTAAGCCAGAGGGGTAAGCCAGAGAAGACCCAAACCAGGACGGCGGGGCGAATTTATTAAGGATAGCGAATCTGGCTAAATTGGGCTGCCTGGTCCTTAATCAATGGGGGTCAAGGGGCTGCGCCCCCTTGTAGGGACTCCGTCCCCACACCCCTCGTTCTATGCAGGCTCACAGAAAATTGGTATTAATCAAGCAAAATTTAGCAGTCGAACAAAAACGGCTTGCCCTGCAAATAGCGCTGCAAATGACGCTGGACTACATAGGGCACCGCCCGCGCCAGCCAGTCTTGCTCCTAGGGATTAGAACTGTGGAAGGCAAAGTTTTCTACGGTTGCGCCTATGAAGAAGGCCTCAACAACGGACTGATAGCCCGCTGGTAAAGGCCGCAGGCTGGCATAGCCCTCAAAGAACTGGGGCCGCAGCGCCGCCTCGATGTCTCCCAAAGATTCGCCAATATCGTAAAGATAAAATCCGAAGCCACAGCGCGAAAAGTCAATCGGACGAACTTCTGTGTTGTGAACTAAATAATTGCCCTGATGCAGGTCTGCGTGAATCAAACCCCAGGTGTCAGGCGTTTTCTCAAGCGTTGAGATCAGCGTCTCAACCTGGGCGGTGGCCTGCCGAAACACCTGATAATCCTGGGCGGAAATCGTGCCGTTCTGCACGAGCGTACCTAATTGCCCAATTGCCGAACGTAGCTGTGCCGCATCGTGGTTGGGCCGAGAAAATCCAGGCGGAACAGACCAATTGCTGGCCTGCTGGTGCAGTTGGGCCATCAGCCGTCCCAGTCGAACAATCTGCGGCCCGGTCGCAGCAAGATGTTCACCCTCAACCCAGCGCAGCAGCGAGCAGGCTATCGGACCTCCGTCTAGATCAACCATCGTCACCCAGTTACCCAGCCGGTTGAGTAAGGGTTGCGGCACGGACAGGTCAGTCTCTTGGGCGATGGCATCAAGCCACAGCAGTTCGGACTGGATCGCCTCTGGGGAACGCCAATCTTCTGGAGTTTGATCAGCCGCAAGGCCAACGTGCAGGCGGAGCAAAAACACCTCGCCTGGGGCCGTCTCGATCCGAAAGCTGGTGTTCTGGCTCTGCCCCAGGAAAGTCAGGCTTACAGCAGGTAGGTCATACTGCGCCAGAGCCACTTGGGCAATCTCTAAATTCATTCTGGGCCTGTTTGCTGGTTTATTGGCCCCTAGTTTGGCGGTAAATCCGGGCCTTTGGGTTGAAGGCTTCTAGTTAGGGACTTTTGGGTTGAAAAGATGCAACAAAACGACCGCAGAGCCTGCTTGCCCCCGGTCGCTTCGCTGATGCTTTGAATCTAGAAGCCTATTCCTGGCTTTCTACCAGCTTGACTTCACCACACCGGGCAGCAAACCCTGGTGGGCCATTTCCCGCAGGACGTGGCGAGACACACCGAAATCGCGGTAATAGCCTCGGGGGCGACCAGTCAGCCAGCAGCGGTTGCGCACGCGGGTTGGAGCGCTGTTGCGGGGCAACTGCTGAATTTGGCGATGGATTTCCAGCTTTTCTTGCTGCGAGGTGGCGCTAGAAAACTGTTCTAGCAGCGTTTCCCGCTTTTGAGCGTATTTAGCAACCAGTTTCTGGCGGCGTTTCTCACGCTCCACCATGCTCTTCTTGGCCATGAAAACTTTCTTACCGTAGGTTTTGGACAGCGTTCTCTATCTTATCGAACTTCTGGTTAAATCAGCTACTGCTCAATCAGAATAGTCAGGGCTCAAGCCATTTAGCCCGTGTTTGGCCCGTTTTTCCCGTGCGAGCGTCTGGCCAGATTTGGCCGGTTCAGGCGGCGACTTTACTAGGGGCATTTGGCAGGCGGTATCAGGGGCAGAAACACCGTGAAGGCCGTATCGCCGGGTTGGCTGGTTACTTCGATTGAGCCGCCGTGGCGTTCAATGATTTGCTTGACGATGCTTAAGCCCAAACCGCTGCCTTCGCCCTTGGACTTGGTAGTAAAAAACGGCTCAAAGATGCGGGATTGAACGTCGGGCGGAATTCCCTTACCCGTGTCGCGAATCTCTATCCGAGCCTGCTGATCGGCCTGACTAACCGCCAGAGTCAGCGTGCCTCGGTAGTCCATCGCGTGCAGAGCGTTGTTGAGTAAATTGGTCCAGACCTGATTGAGTTCGTCTGGGTAGGCCAGAATCAGCGGAAAATCGGCGTAATTGCGTACCACCTCCACGCCACGCCGGATCTGGTTGAGGTGTAGGGTCAGGGCGGTTTCCAGTCCCTCTACTAGATCCGTCTCGATTTTTCTGCCGCTGGCATCCAGATAGACATAGCGCTTCAGGGCCAGCACCGTACGAGCCGCCCGATCGGTCGCGGTGATAATGGTGCGGGTGCTTTTTTGCAGGCTGGCCATCTGGTAAACCAGGTCCAGCAGACCCCGATTTTCGCCAACTAGCTGATCCAGAATCGGATCTTCAGCGTTGTAAATCCCAATATCCACCAGGGTATCTGCCATCATGTCGGCATCGGCCACCCCTTTGGTTTCGAGCTGCTGCATCAAGGAGCGTTTGAACTGTCGCTTTTCTCGACTCGACAGCTGGGTGAGTTGGGGCATGGCTTCAATCGAACGCTGAAGCAATAGGAAGAAGAACTGCTGCTGTTCGGGCGGCATGGTCAGCAGGCCATGGGTCAGCGGTTCCAGCTTTTGGGTCAGAAAATGGTTGACGATATCTGCCGACGAGCGAATCGCGCCCAAAGGCGTGTTGATTTCATGGGCCACGTTGGCCACCAGCTGTCCCAGCGCGGCCATTTTCTCAGTTTGAATCAGCTGGGTCTGGGTTGCTTGCAGCTGGGTTAGGGTCTGGGTCAGGGTTTCGTTGCGCTGCTTCAAAGCCGTTTGGAGCGAACAGAGCGTCAGGTGGGTTTCAATTCGAGCAATCGCCTCTTCAATCTGAAAGGGCTTGGTGATGTAGTCTACTCCCCCCACCGCGAAGGCTTTGACCTTATCGAATACATCGCTCCAAGCGCTGAGAAAAATCACCGGCACGTGACTAGTGCGCTCGTCGGCCTTGAACTGACGGCAGACCTCGTAGCCATCCAGTTCTGGCATGTTGATGTCGAGCAAAATCAGGTCAGGCGGCATCGCTTGGGCCGCAGACAGGGCGAGTTTGCCGTTGGGGGCAGCCCGAACCCGGTAGCCACGGTCGCTCAGGATGCCCACCAGCAGGCGCAGGCTATCTGGCGTGTCGTCTACCACCAGAATATTCATTGGGGGTTGGCTCTGGGAAGGTTGGCTCTGCGGTGAATTCATGGGGAGCCTCAGATGAGGGCTATAGGCGTGATGCGATGGAACCGAAGGTAGGATTTCTGCTTGCAGCCCGTCCGATTGGTTCGGGATCTACCCGATCTTGTGGTCTGGCTCAAACAGACTGGGGCAACCGGGAGGCTGAGCTGGAATGAAGGGCGAGTCGTGACCTCAATAGCAGCAGGTTAGCCAAACGTTAAACGATAAACTGCATTCTGAGTACTATTCTGGAGCAATTCTCAATTAGTTCTTTACTGTATACAGCCAGAATTCCGAGTAATATTATGAGTGATATCATCAACTCGGATAAAAGATATCTCTTTTTCCAGACAGCCCAGCCTGATTAGCTGCCCAATCGCGGGAATAGAGGGGTTGGGCCCCCTGCCCTAGCTGTTTTGGGCTTGTCCAGGTTGAGCTGCCATTCTGACAATCAAGGTTCGTCAACTCAGATGGTCAACTCAGATGGTCAAGCTTGATTAACCGGATCTGGGTTCAGCTATCAAGCACCATAGACTTGTCGGGTAATAACTCAAAAAAAGGCTGAATGGCTTATGGCATAAGGGTTACAGCGATTCTTACCCAAAATGTCTGTAAGGCTTGTCAGATGAGGGTTTCGAGGATTTTGGCTTTTATTACCCGACAAGTCTCATGATGCAATAGAGAACAGGTGAGCCGGGGGCTTAACCGAGCTTAAAGCCCAGCAGTTTGAATAGAGCTCAGGCGCAATCTCTCTGCATTTGTCTGAACCGCTGCGAGGGAGAAACGCTGTGCATTATTGGGTAATTGCTGTAAGCAAACTCAAACAGGCTCGAATTCGAGTCACTCGAAAGCTACAGCAGTTTTCAGATCAATCAACCACGGATTAACAGTGGGGTGCAGGGGCTACGCCCCTGTGTGGGGCACCGCCCCCACACCCCCTCCTTTAGCTAACTGAAATGAAAGTCGCTGTAAGTAGCGACGTCAGGAACAAACCCAGAGCAACGAGATTCAGGAGCGATAAAAGCTGAAATCGAGCGGACAGCAAGCCCACAAGATAGGAGCAACAAGCAGGAAGAGCAACTGGAGAAAAGCAGCTGGTTCTCCCCACTTCCCGCAATATAGTCTGGTTAAAGCAACTATCCGGCTAACTCAACCATTTAATCCAACCATAGGGACAACCACAGGAGACACAGTCAATTGGAATGGCATTTATTCTAGAGTACTGGTTGGCAAATGTAACGGTAGTTTGACCGTGAAAGTCGTTTCATCGTTCTGGCTAGTGACGGCGATTGATCCCCGCAGTTTTTCCACCCGCTTCTTGACAATTGCTAACCCCAGACCCGATCCGACCTGTGCCCCTGCAGCGCTGGGGCTACGGTAGAACTGGTCAAAAATCTGCTCATGTTCCTGAACTGGGATCTCGACGCCAGCATTGGTGACACTAATCCAAAGCTCGGAATGCTGGATGGGCTCAGCTACTGAAACCGTGGCCGCCGCCCCCAGGGGCCGCACCGCCCCAAAGGGTTCAGCTTCGTCCGTAAAGGCAGCAGAGAGCTGGATCACCTGGGCTGAGATCGTGATCGTTTGGCCGCTTGGCGTATATTTCCAGGCATTGTTCAGCAGCTCAGTCAGGGTGCGTTCTAGATGGGACAGGTCGGTTGTGACCAGCGGCAGAGCCGGGGGAAGTTGGACTTGTAGCTGCTGCTGGCGCTCCTGCATGCGATCGAAGAACGGCTGGGCAATCTGGGGAATCCAGAGCTTCAGATCAATAGTCGAGAAGTTGAGCGGGTCACTGTCGCTATTCAGCCGAATCAGAGCCAGCAGATCGTTGATTAGCTCGGTTTCGCGCTGGCATTCGTCGCGCAGAATCTGAAAATAGCGGTCGCATTGCAGCTGTACTCCATCCTCAAGGTCAACCTGCTGGAACCTTACCTCCAGCATCTGGGTCGCCAGGCGGATATTAGAGATCGGGGCACGCAGCCGTTGGGAGATCGAATCCAGAAACTGGTCCTTGAGCTGGTTGAGCTGCTCCAGGGAAGCTACCTGGGCCTGCATGGCCTGATACTGCTGGTACTGCTGGAGGGCAAAGGCCAGAAAGACCCGCTCGAAGGAGTCAGGGCGCTGGGTTTGCTGCCACTGCTGCTCAAACTGCTGAAACTGGCTGAGCGATTGTTCTAGAGCTTCTACGGTTTGCTGGAGCGCCTGATTCTGGGACTTGATCTCGCGGGTCTGGCAATAGCTTTGCAGGGCTTCCAGAATCGTTGAGCGCAGGTCGTCCGACTGCCAGGGTTTGGCAATATGGCGGTAGAGCTGGGCTTTACGGATCGTACTGCTCAGGGTTTCTAGGTCCGCATGGCCCGTGATCATGATATTCAGCGTCTGGGGCGAGATCTGATGGATCTGCTGCAACAGCTCGTCTCCCCGCAGGCCTGGCATGATCTGATCAGCCAGCACAATCGCCACCTCATAGCGATCGGTCTGCAATTCTTCAAAGAGTTCTAGGGCTTCTTCACCGCTTTCGGCAGTTTCAATCAAACAGCTATCGCCCACCACTTGCTTCAGCTCGATTTTCAGGCTTTCGAGGACAGTGGGCTCATCATCAACACAAATAATCGCAGGCTTGCTCATAGGTTTGGCAGTCCTGGGGAGGAGCTAAAGGGACAGAACTAATCACAGTAGGAAGTGAGACGATTCAGGCTCGGTCAGGACTTTTCAGGAGAGGAACTCGCTCGGAGAAAGGGCTCGCTCAGGAAATGGCTTGAGGCAGCGGGCGGCTGATTCCCTGGTCTGGAGTTGCCAGCTCAGCGGGTGACAGTTCAGCTTGCGGGGGCGGCAGAGTGAACGCTACTTGACCCGGTTTGACTTTAGCCTCATCTACAGCAGGGCAAAGGTCAGCCAGCGCGCACCGATCGCAGGCTGGATTGCGGGCATTGCAAACCGCCCGTCCGTGGTAGATCAGGCGAATCGACCAGTTTTCCCAGTCGGCCTGGGGCAGAAGCGGCATCAGATCCTGCTCGATTCGGATCGGGTCGGTTGCCTGGGTCAATCCCAGACGCTGGCTCAGCCGCTTCACATGCGTATCTACCGTGACGCCCTCGTGGATTCCGTAGGCATGGGCCAGAACCACGTTGGCCGTTTTGCGAGCGACCCCAGGCAGTTTCAGCAGCGCTTCCATGCGGTTCGGCACCACACCCCCATACTCGCTCTCAATCATCCGGCAGGCGGCCTGAATATTTTTGGCCTTATTGCGGTAAAACCCGGTAGAGCGCACCAAACTTTCCAACTCGGCTAAGTCAGCACCAGCCAAAGCTGCGGCATCGGGAAACCGTTGGAACAGAGCCGGAGTCACGAGATTGACCCGCTCGTCGGTACATTGGGCCGAAAGGATTGTCGCCACCAGAAGCTGAACCGGCGTCTCATAGTCGAGCGTACAGGGAGCTTCTGGATAGAGCTGCTTCAGCCGCCGCAAGATTTCTTGGGCTTTTTGCTGCTTGACTCTGGATTTGCGAGGAGTAGCCACTGGGGTTGCAGTTGAAGAAAATGAGTTTGCAGTTCAAGCATAGACTGCCCCTAAACACCTGATGCCATTTCCGGGCGATCAACCGGGCAATCAAACCGAAAGCCCTGGCATCTCAGCGCAATTCAAACCTTTGTTATCCTCTGCCACCGCATTCAGCGCTACAGTTAAACGCTGGTCGAGCACCCCCCACCTCATAGGCCAGACAGAGGCCTTTTGCTCAAGGTGGTTTGCCCAAACAGTGTGGAACCGGAACGACAAATGGGCAGTGATTTGGCTCACATCCCAACGGTCTTAAACCTGCTTCACGGCTAAGCCTCTAGTCAAATCAGAGCTGACAGATTTTGCAGCAAGACAAAAGATGGCAGAACCTGCCTCGGGGTTAAATCGAGGCTGACCGGCCCGACTAAAGCAGTCGCCTAATTGGAGTCAATCTACTGGAACAGCCGCTGAAACACCTGCAGTTGGGTTGTGTCGCGCACCATCAGGAAAATTCCCAGACCCAGCAGCAGCACCAGACCAGTCTGCATGACGTTCTCCTGAATCTTGGCCGGAACGGGTTTACCCCGCAGCCCTTCAATCAGCAGGAAGGCGAGCTGCCCCCCGTCTAAAGCGGGCAGGGGCAGGATGTTGATAATTGCCAGGTTGATGCTGATAATCGCCGTGAACGGAAACAACATGGCCGCGTTGTTCGAGGCCAAACCCGCCCCCTGTTCGACAATCTTCACCGGACCAGCCACCTTGTCGGCTACCGAAGCAAAGTCGGTAATCAGAGACCAGAAGCCCTGCACCGTCGTGAGGAACATGCTCTGGAACTGTTCTGCGGCTAGGCCCAGCACTTCAAACACCCCGTTGGGGCGGCGATACTGACTGATGCTGCCATTGGGGGCAAGCTGGACGCCAATTTTGGCAACGCCATCGTCACCCACCTGGGGCGTAATGTTCAGGTCCACCTGCTGCTGGCCGCGCTTGATCTGGAAATCGAGGGGCTGATTGGGATGGGCCCGGATCACATCCATCAGGGTACGAATCGCGGTTTCAGACGATTCCAGCGGCTGACCATCCACCGCCAGAATAATATCTCCGGCCTTGATCCCGGCCTTGGCGGCTGGGGATTCCTGAGACGTCACCTCGGGCACCACAACCCCAGGCTGAAAATCAAACTTTTCTGGGATGCCCACCGCCGTGTATTGGGCCACAAACACAAAATAGGCAAAGATCAGATTCGCAATCACACCTGCGCTGATTACAATTGCCCGATCCAGAATTGGCCGGTTGCGCAACAGATTCGGGTCGTTGGCAGGAATCTCGCTATCGGGGTCATCGTCGGGGAAACCCACAAAGCCGCCCAGCGGAAACGCCCGCAGGGCATATTCGGTTTCTTTGCCCTGATATTTCCACAAGATTGGGCCAAAGCCAATCGAAAACCGATTGACATGGATGCCTTGCAGACGCGCCGCCAGAAAATGCCCTAATTCGTGAACCACAATCAGCAGCGCCAAAGCTGCAATCGTTGCTAGAGTCCCAAACAATGACCTAACCCCACAAACGTTTTGAAGTGCTTCTAACTATTCTAAAGGGCAGTTGGGAATCCCTGGCCGATCCGCAGGGGGATTCACGAGTCGGGCTGGTTAATGCCAGACTAACCACAAACCGATCGATAATAGCGCTCCTCTAACCAGATCCTCAGCTCCAGTTCGCCCGTGAATTCCGCCTGACGATGCGTCACCGGGTCATAGGCTTGCCAAACGGTTTGGCCCTGACGGTTGACCTGCCAGACACGCGGTTCAGAGCTACTGTTGAAGCAGGCTAAAAGCGCGTCTCGCCAGCGGCTGAGCCAGTTTTGGGTTTGGGTTGGGCTAGAGTCTGGGCTGGAATTTGAACTGGAATCTGGGTTGGCAGTTGAGCTGGAATTTGGGCTGGGAATCAACTCCAGGCGTCGGTATTCTTCACGGCTAATGGGTACTTGCATTTGCAATCCTCTGGTAATTATCGCTGCGTCTTTACAGCTCTAATCTAGATTTCTGTCGTCAAAGATACAAAAACCAGCTCGAATTCTTTCCATGAGGAGCTTTAATAGCAGGAATTTTAAGAGCAATAGTCTTAGGAACAATAGTCTTCAGAGCAACGGTTTTAAGAGCAACGGTTTTAAGAGCGATAGTCCACGCTGTCTCGGCTTTAGCTTTCTTGCGGTTTAGCCAACATTGCCCCAGCACCCGAAACAGGCACCATGAAGCCGAATCACCAAAACCAAATGAAGCTGTCGCAGCTGCGGATTCTGGTGGCGGTGGCCGAACAGGAGAACTTCAGTGAGGCGGCCCTGCGGCTGGAGATGTCCCAGTCGGCGGTCAGCCATGCGATTGCGGCCCTGGAAGACCATTTGGGCGTGATTCTGGTTTCACGAGGCCGACAGGGGGCGCGCTTGACCCCCGTGGGCGAACGAATTGTGGACCAGGCCCGAGAAATTTTGCGCCGAGTTGACGAAATTGCGCGTGAGGCAGGGCTGGCGAGGGGCCTGACAGGGGGACAGGTGCGGATTGCCTCGTTTCGCAGCGTGGCTACCCATATTTTGCCGACCGTGATCACCGAGTTTCACCGGCAGTTTCCGGCGATTGCGGTCAGCCTCACCGAACAGGACGACTATCCCCAAGTCGAGCAGGCCCTGCGCGAAGGTCGAGCCGACATTGGCTTTACCCTGCTGCCCGCCAGCGGCGACCTGGAAACCTGGGAGGTGTTTCGCGACGAATTTATCGTGCTGATGCCACCAGCGTTTCGAGCCCCGTCCCAGCGCAGCTTGCCCCTGGAATGGGATGAACTGGCAACCCAGCCTCTGATCATGCCGCCTGCTAACTATATGATGCAGGCTGTCTACAGCCACGCCCGCCGCTATGGCTATCAGCTCAAGGTGGTCTACGAGGTGGAAACAGACGCCACAATTGTCAACCTGGTGGCCCAGGGAATGGGCGCGACGGTCCTGCCTCGACTTGCCGCTGAGCCAATTCCAGCCGAGGTGCAGGTCTACAGTCTGCCGGTGCCGCTAGATCGGGTGATTGGCGTGGCGGTGATTGCCGAAGCCATGCATCCACCGGCAGTTTATGCGTTTTTAGAACTGCTGAGGGGCAGAACGGTGGCGGCTCCGCTCAATGCCCAGAGCTGACTCCAGATTCTCGGCGGTTCCGCATTTGCTTTCTCGGCAGCTTCAGCAGGCTGAGGGCCAGACCCCCTGGCGGCTGATCGGGCTCCGGGCTGAGAATTGTAGCCCGGTCGGGAACTATTTTTCTCCATAAAGTTAAATGCTATGGTGAGAACAAATGTTCGGTTAGCCTTGTTGGGCTAGCCTGCTGCTTGGTTAACCTTCATCACCAGAACCGCTGAACGAGCGCCGTTTAAGCCCTTCTCTCCTCGCTGCGCCTGGGTGCGAGCCCCTGACATGATCAAAATCCTCCACCTCTCTGATATTCACCTCGGCAGCGGCTTTTCCCATGGCCGCATCAACCCAGAAACCGGCCTGAACACGCGCCTGGAGGATTTTGTCGCCACCCTGAGCCGCTGCATGGACCGGGCGATTGCTGAACCTGTGGATCTGGTGCTGTTTAGCGGCGACGCCTTTCCCGACGCCACGCCTTTGCCAATTGTGCAGGAAGCCTTTGCCGCCCAGTTTCGCCGCCTCGTCGATGCCAATATTCCGACGGTGCTGCTGGTGGGCAACCACGACCAGCATTCCCAGGGAGCAGGAGGAGCCAGTCTCTGTATCTATCGCACCCTGGGCGTTCCAGGCTTTGTGGTTGGCGACCGGCTGGCAACCCACCGGATTCAGACCCAGCATGGCCCGATCCAGGTGATCACCCTACCCTGGCTGACCCGCTCTACCCTGCTGACCCGGCCTGAAACCGATGGCCTGTCGCTCACCGACGTGAACCAGCTCCTGATCGACCGGCTGCGGGTAGCCCTGGAAGGCGAAATCCGCCGCCTCGACCCGGAAGTCCCAGCCGTGCTGTTGGGCCACCTGATGACCGACACCGCCCAGTTTGGGGCCGAGCGGTTTTTGGCGGTCGGCAAGGGCTTCACGGTGCCCATCGCTCTGCTCATCCGCCCCTGCTTTGACTATGTGGCGCTGGGCCATGTGCATCGACATCAGGTGCTCTGCGACCAGCCGCTGGTGCTCTATCCGGGCAGCATTGAGCGGGTAGATTTCAGTGAAGAGAAGGAAGATAAAGGGTTTGTGCTGGTGGAAGTGGCTAAGGGCCAGACCGAGTTTTGCTTTTGCCCGCTGCCGGTGCGACCCTTTCGGACGATTCGGGTGGATGTCTCCAGCAGCGAAACGCCCCAGGCGGATCTGATGCAGGCGATCCAGACGGCTCCGATTCAAGATGCCGTGGTGCGGTTGATTTACCAGATTCGCTCGGACCAGCTAGAGCAGATCGATGGTAACGCTTTACACCAGGCTCTGACCCCAGTGCATACCTATACGATCCAGGCCGAACTGGTGAGCCAGCTGGCCCGCCCTCGCCTGCCGGAATTGGGCACGGGCCACAGCGTCGATCCGATCGAAGCGCTCAGAACCTACCTGGATAACCAACCCCACCTCAACGACCTGTCGGGTGAGATCGTCCAGGCTGCCCTGGCACTGCTCACCCAAGAGCCGCTGGAGTTTGGGGCTTGCGGCTATTCAGAATCGCTGGAGGCAGAGGCTGTAGCAGATCTCGAAATAGATGCGGCTCAGCTCGAGCTGCTCTAGCAGGCCAAACACAGCTAGACCCATCCACTCCCTGTCCTGCCCTTGCTGTAATATCAGCCGCCCAAGGTAGCGCAACCGGATAGGGCAGGCCGGGCTAAAGGGATAGAAAAGGGATTAGAGATGATACGCCGATCCTGCCTTCCACTCCGTGAAAGTACAAGTTAGACCAAAACAAATTAGAGCAAAACTAAAGGGCCGCTGAGCAAAACGAACAGCCCTGTTTCTGGCTGACCCGCGACCATCAATTCGGCCCAAGCCTGATCCCCGAGGGACAATTTATCTCGATGCCGCCTGCCTAGGGGCAAGATTTGGGCCTGATGCTACTGCAAAACCGAAAAATCGGTAAAACTTTTATGAAGTTTTGATGAAGAGGCGATCTGGGTTATTTGCCTCAAAGATTTACCTGGAAAGGGATAGAGGTGAAAATTTGATTATGAAGTTTCGATAAAGTTAACCGTGTTTCTGGAATACCCTGATCCCCAGTATAAAAACTTCATGCTAGGCTGTTGCAGTTCCTTTGCCCGGAGTGAACACGTAACGAGTACGAGTTGAGCAGCAACGGCGGGATCCTGTTCCCTGACCGGCTCTGCTACGCCAGTAAGCTTCTGAACGAATGGTGGCGTCTACCTGCCCAAATTCGTGTAGTTGGTCAAGTGCCCTGTGCAAATTGACTTGTCCTAGAGGCTTATCTCCAGGTACTTTTCACGATGGATGTATGAATCAAAAACTCTTAGGCGGTTTTACCGCAGCCTTGTTGCTTTCCACGTTTGGCCTTGCGCCTTCAGGTTATGCAGACCAAGCTGGATCAACAGACCCCCAGTCGGGGGAAAATGTTTCTGAACTGGGTGTGCCATCTCAAGCGAATTTGCTTAAAGATCCTCAAACCCTGACCCCAGGTCAGGTTCCGGTTCAGACAGGCGCAGAAACGCCAAAGGCAGGCTCAGTTCAACCCAGCTCAACGCCGCAGCCCGCTGTTCAGCCGGAAGGCTCCAGCGCTGTTCCAGACAGCCCCGAAGCGGCGGCCCCCTCCGAATCTCCAATCACCCCCTCTCCTATTCCCTCTTCCCAATCTAGCGAGCAGACGGCCCCAGAGGCAATCAAAGTGGGTCAATATCAGTCCCAGGAGAGAACCCAGGAGGCAGTGGCCAGCCCAACGGTAGCTACGATTCAACCGCACCTGTTGCAGGGCCGTCAGGCCGCTACGCTCTATGTTCGCAATATACCAGTCCTGACCTTCTTGGGCGCTGTTGCTGAAGCAACCGGTGCCAGCGACATTGAAGTCAAGGTGGCCAGCGTTCAGGACTCAGCTAAGACCGCCGTCCCCGCCAAGGCTGACGAAGCGCAACCTGCCGCATCGCAACCCGCACCCGCTGGAACCGCGCAGCCAATTAGCCCAGCGCCGTCTGTTAATTCTGCTGTTAGCCCAGCGCCAGTTGTTAACCAGGCCGACAGCCGCGATCCGGTTTGGCGAGCCACAACCACCGCAGCCCGACTGAACCAGCTGCATCGCGATAGCGTCAGCGCCGATGAGATCAAAATCGCATGGAATGCCGACCGGCAGCGCTATGTAATCACGGCGGGCGGTGTGGAAGTGATTGCTCTTGACGCCGATACGGTTCTGCCCGATACGGTCGAGAGTTCTGCGGGCGATCTGCTCCAGGTGGCCAACCGAATTCGTCGCCAGATGGGCAACGCCACTCCTCTGTCTACGATTGAAGGAGACCCGAACGGCTTCAATCAGGTGAGTCTGGGGCCAGTCAGCCTGCGGATTTCGGGCTATGCCTCCTGGTATGGACCTGGATTTGACGGCAACTACAGCGCCAGCGGCGAGGTGTTTAACCAAAACGCCCTGACG
>JBJTUI010000654.1:0-13896 GCA_046080625.1 Elainella sp.
AGCTACCAGTATCTTTCATTGAAGTCTCCTTGATCCGAACACTCAGATTGTTCGGGTTGAAGAGACTTTTCCTCAGACTCCCGGAACTGTCAAACTGTGGGAGTCCCCCAGCAGAGCTGGGGGGTTACCCAGGGTACTTAAGCCGAAGCGCCGGGCCGAATATCACAAGCAGTAAACAGCCGATCTGGACAGTTCATCTGAACAGTTAATATGGGCCGCCTATCTTGCCCTGCCAAAAAACCAGCGCAAACGCATGGGCAGCGCTCGTGAAATTGGGTGCATCAGCCTATTTGTGACTGAATCTTCTTCCAGGCGAATGATGCGAATGGGCGGATGATATAGTTCCCTTGGACGAATAAACGACCACTGTTGAATCGCTCAGGAGCACGCACCGTGTTGGGGATGAACTGGTTACAAAAACCGCTCAAACGCCTGCTGATCACCCTGTTCGTAGCCTTGCTGGGATTGGGAACGGCAAGCTGTGGCGCCGCCGAAACCGGCGGTTCCACCGTTTCAAGGCCAGCTCGCGGTGCGCTCAGCGAGGTGTCACCACCCTACACCATTCAGGTGCTGAAGCAGGCGCTTGATCTGAACCAGCCCCAGGTCAAGATCCTCAGTCCACGTCCCAATCAGGTGATCAACGACACGCAGGTCGCCGTAAAGCTCCAGGTCAAGGATCTGTCCTTATTTAAGGATGAAGAATTGGGTCTGGGACCCTACCTGCAAATTTTGCTCGACAGCCAGCCCTACCGTCAGGTCCACAGCAGCAAACCTGTGGTTCTGGAAAACCTGTCCCCCGGTACCCACACGCTTCGGGTGCTGGCCGTGCGGCCCTGGCACGAGAGTTTCAAAAACGACGGAGCCTTTGCCCAGACTACCTTTCACGTCTTTACCCCGACCGCTGAAAACAATCCCCATCCCAACAAGCCGCTGCTGACCTACAACTATCCTCAGGGCGTCTACGGGGCCGAGCCGGTGCTGCTCGACTTCTTCTTGACCAATGCGCCGCTGCATCTGGTGGCTCGCGAAGATCCGAAAGACGCCATCCCCGACTGGAAAATTCGCTGCACAATCAACGGTGAGAGCTTTACGTTCGACCGCTGGGAGCCGATTTATTTGAAAGGCTTGAGACCCGGCAAAAACTGGGTGCAGCTAGAGCTGATCGACGACCAGGATCGGCTGTTGCCCAATGTCTTTAATAGCGCAGTCCAGCTTGTCACCTATGAACCAGGTGGCAACGATACGCTGGCTCGCCTGACGCGCGGCGAACTGACTGCCGATGGGGCTCGCAAAATTGTCGATCCGAACTACGTTGCGCCCATTGTGCCGCCCGAGCCCGAGATTAAAGAACCAGAGGCCGCAGAACCAGAAGTTACAGAACCAAAAGCTGTCGAGCCGCAAGAGTCTCCTGAACCCCAGATTGTTGCTCCCAAAGTGTTGCAGCCTAATGCGACTGAGCCAGAGCCTGCTGCCGAGCCCAGCTTATCGAAGCCAAGTCTGCCAGAGCCCAATTTACCTGAGCTGATTCCGCCACAGCCTGTAGATCGGTTAGATCAATCGGTTGTCGAACCCAAACCTGAGCCCAAAGGAATCGCGCCAGTCCTGAGTAGACCTGAGCTGAACGTTTCGCCAGCTCGGGAGACGCCCGAACCTGACCTGCCCCAGTCGCCTGTCCAACCCATAAAACAGCCGGGACAGCCGGAACTCAGCCCAGCCAGGATCAACACAACTGAGGCCAAGCCAGATCGGTTCAACCAGCTGGAGGGAGACAGGCCAAAGCAGTTTGAGCCCAAACAACCCAAGCGAATTGACCCAAGGCGATTTAACTTCGAGCAGCCCCCAGAGAAATTGAATTCAGAGAAATTGGCCCCAGAACAATTGGCCCCGGAGAATGAGCAGCCGGTCGATCGCCCTGTTGAAACACCAGCCTTCAAGCCGCTGCCGACGGAGCGCCCCCAACCACTCAAGCTGCCAGAGCTGGAGCGCCCTGCTCCGCCCAAACTGGTGCCGCCCGCCCCGCCCAAACTGGATATCCCACCCGCGCTGAACGTTGAGCCTGGGCCGCAGAAATTGAATCAGGTAGAGGAGCCCACGGCGAATCGGGCAAATCGCTATTCTGAGCAATCTATACCCAAACCGGAACCCAAACCCGATTCGCTGAAGGCCATCGAAGACCGCCTGAACCAGCTGTTACAGCCTGCCTCTACGACCGATGCGGCGGACAGCCTGCTTGAAACGAGCCCTGATTTTTCGGGGCAATCTAGCCTTCAGCCCATTTCTCCGCTGGATCCAATTGCGCCTGCGCCGTCCGCAAGTCAGCCGGATCTGTTTGGCGTGCTAGATCGGGTCAAGGCATTCTTTGAGGGCTTAAAGCGGCCCGCCCAGGACAAGCCGCTGCTGTCGCCGCTGTTGCAGCCTGCTTCTGAGGAACTCCCCGCGTTCGACTCGGGCGAACCGACCGTGATTGATACGCTGATTGACGCCCTGCCCGAATCCCTGCGCCAGTCGGTGCTGGAGGAACTGGAGCAGCCCGCAGGCATTAGCAGCTCACCCTAGCGCCAATCTTCCCAGTCGAGGTTGAAGATCGAAGTGCCGGGGAAAGCAATCGGGTTTTGGGTAGCCAATAGGCGACGCTGCAAGGCCTCCAGCTCTGGCTCAGGTCGGGGAATCTGATCGACCAGTTCGTAGGGCGCAATCCCCTGCTTCAGGGCAAAGTCAACCAGGACGCCTGCCGCCGCCCCAGCCGACCACTCGAAGGAATGGACGCGGTAGGCCGCCGCCGCAATGTAGCTGGTGGCAATGCTTTTGCTCGCAATCAAAAAATTATCGACCCGCTGGGGAATCATCGCCCTGAGGGGAATCTGGAACGGATAGGTTTCGCCCTGGCCCTGGCGAACGCCGGGATATTCGGTGTTGCCGGGCAGTTCGGGTGGGCTGAGGGCCATGCAGGGGTGAAAGTCGATGTTGTAGTGGCCGATGCCAACCGAGTCGGGGTAGATGCGGGAGCGGGTGCGCAGCCTCACCGGGTCAGGCGTAGCGCTGTCGCGAATCCGGGCGATGGCATCAAGGCCGCTGAGCGAAACCCCCAGGTTGCGGTAGGTTTCGGGCGAGAGGGTCTGGTAGTGGGGGTCGGTGTAATCGCTGCGGCTGACATCTGTTTCGCCAATTGTGAATCCGCTGGCGTAGCCCGGACTGGGCCGCCCGATGATCCGCCGCACCTCGCGCATGTAGGGGTACTTGGACAGACCATGCACCGTGCCCATCGGCGAATCCAGCCCGGTCAGCAGCCGGTTATTGGGATATTGATTTTTGATGCCGTGACCCAGCTGCGAATCGCTATCGCCCGCTACCAGCCAGTAGTAGAAGCCCAGGGCCGACTCTTCGGCGCGGCGCAGGCTCTCGACTCGGAGGCCACCCAGCCAGCCGTTCGATGCGAGTTGCCCCGAGGCCAAAAGCTGGTCGTGGGTCAGGATCAGGTTGTCGGCTTCGGTGCCGGGGCGGTAGTCGTTGCCCCAGGTCCAGTTTTGCATAGAGATATCGCCGGGGTGGGGCACCGAAACACCAAACACGGTCTGGCTGGGGCGCGGTTCGGGGCTGAAGATGCGGCGGTAGGTAAACAGAATGTCAAAGCGGGCGAGATTTTCGCGCTCGTAGCTGTAGTAGGGGGCGTACTGGTCGTAAAAAGGCGGCTTGATCTGGGGCTGGGGCTCGGCGGTGGCTTCCATGGCAAAGGTGTAGGTGTAGCCCTGGGTGCAGTAGGGATCGCCGGTTGCCGAGGCGGAAGAGGGGTCGTAGTGGGTGAGCGGATCGATGCCGACGCGATAGGGAACATCGGCCAGGGCCACCAGTTCGCCGGTTTCGGTGGCGTCGATCACGTACCAGTCCTGCCCCGGTTTTGGCCCCAGCTGGATCACGGTTTTGCTGAAGCGGGAGCTGTCCTCGAATCGATAGGCGTCCTCGATTGTCTGGGACAGGGGCTCGGTGTTGAGGGGAGGTGCGCCCGGTGCGGGCCGGTGCTGGATCGCAATCACCTGCTCAATCTGGCTGCCGGTCGAGTTGAGGCGCAAATCTTTGATCACCGTGTTGGGTAGCCATTGCAGCTTGCCCTGGCCCTGCCGTTCCGCGTCTTGGAGCATGTCAAACAAAATCGCGTGGCCGTCCCGTGGCAAAAAGCAAAAAACGCTGACCCAGCAGTCGCCCGGATCTTCCTGACGGTAGGCGGCCCATAGCCGCTGGGTGAATTCTTTGTAGCCCCTGGGGAAAAAGTCGCGCTGGCGCTGGGTGGTGCGTTCGTCAAGGGCCGAGGTGCCCTGGGAGGAAATCTGGCCGCCCACCCAGTCGGTGATTTCGGTGAGACAAACGGTGCGGCCTGCCAGCAAACTCTCGTAGGCGGTGGCGGCTCCGGCCAAACCACCGCCCGCCACCAGCAGATCGCATTCCAGGGTTTGGTCAATTTCTGGCAGATCAATTTCTGGCAGAGCAGTGGGGCGAGCGGGTTGAGGGGCCGGATCGGCGGCTTGGACCGGAACAGCCGAAACAACAGCCGCGCCCAGCCAGATCAGCACCAGAATCGCTGCTTTGGGTTTGAACACCATGCCATGACTCACTCAAACTAAACTTCGTGCTGGACCCTGATTCTGACGCCGCAGGGGGTGCTGCCGGTTCCTGGAACTTCTGGGTCTGCCCCAGCGTTAAATTTCGCAGGTGATCAGCCGGTTGAAAAAGAAGTTGGTCATTTTGGAGCCAAAGGGCGAATTCCACCAGCGGGACGGGTGACAGCCTTGCGGGGCGTTGATCGTATAGTCCAGATCGTCGCATTTGATCCAGCGGTCTTCGGCCCGCCAGCCCACCTGTTCACCAAACTGCTCGATCAGACGCCGATCCTGAGAGATTGTCGTCTCCAGCGAGCCGCCCACAGCCCGATAGATGCCGATCTGGACGCTGAAGCCAAACTTATTCTGGCTGTAGCTGCGCCAGAGGTTGTCGATCACCCGCAGGGCGCTGCAAGGAAACTGCCGCATGTCGTCGGGCGTGATTTCTTCCAGATCAGGTTCGCCCGTCACAGCCTGAATGATCCGGATTGTCTCCCAGTCGGCCTCGCGAAAATCGCCAGCCATCAGCAGCTCTTGCAGTCTTTTGTAGCGCTGCACGTCCGTCACCAGATCAAGACTGGCCTCCGAGCGGTCCAACCGATCGCTGATCGTGGTCAAAATCTGACCAAACTGCTGGAGCTGGGTTTCGATGGCGCTGAGCCGGGTGAGGACTTCAGTAGAGGTATCTCCAGAGATATCTCCCATCTGGTTGGGCAAGTTCTGGAGGCTGGACGGCTGTCCATCGGACGTTTCGAGTTCAGACATAGGTGACAATCTCAGCTGGGGGGTGGCAGTCTTGCCTGATCATGCCACAAAAATTCCGGTTGGCTGCAGGCTGGTCAAGGCCAGCATCCAGATTTCTCCAAACGCCCCCATCCCGGCTCTTCCCCCAATTTAGGGTTCGATTCAATTGACACGGGGCTGCTGGAATCGATACAGATCGCGGAACACCTGGGTCCAGCTTGTCACCAGCGACGCCAGGATCTTTTCGCCCTTTGCTGCGGTGGCTACGGTCGGGTCGCCCAAAACGCCGCTGTGGCTGAGGTCGCTAGTCACCCAGGCGAAGGGTAGATTGCCTTCCATGCTGAGCAGACTGTCGGGGGGCAGCTCCGGCGGATATTCCTGCACCGCCTCGGCCATCCGCACCTGATCGGGCAGCAGGGTCAGCAGCAGGCTGGTTTCGGCATCGCCCGCATGGATACCCAGCTCCAGTTCCTTGGGGGTCAACAGCTCTGCCGCCACGTTGGGCACCCGCCAGACAAACAGCGGGAACACCATGAAATCGGGATAGCGCTGGTGCAGATCCCGCGCCACAATTTCCAGGACCTGGGGCTGGCCGCCGTGGCCGTTGACGATCGCAAACTTGCGGAATCCGGCCCGGTAGAGGCTTTCTCCTACCTCGGTCAATATAGCCGCCAGGGTTTGGGCGCTGAGGGTAATGGTGCCGGGAAACTGCCAGTGCTCGTTCGACTTACCGTAGTAGAGGGGCGGCAGAGCATAGGCCGGGATTTCGGGTTCCAGCTGGGCCAGCGCCTTGCCTACTACCGCCGTGCTGATCGCCGCATCCACAATCAGCGGCAGGTGGGGGCCATGCTGTTCAATCGCTCCAATTGGCTGCACCATCACGGTGTTCTGTTTGTCGGGCAGCTGCTGAATCGCAGTCCAGGTCAGGTAGGGGAAAAACCGCTCGGCAGGAATGAAGCTATGCATAGACTAGCGTTTGGGGCTGGCGTTTGGGGCTGAGCTATTGACTAGCTTAGGGCTTTTCCGTGATCCCGATTTTTAAGAAGTAGCCCAGTGGCCAGCTCGACTCACCCGAGTTCTAGAATCAGCTGGTCGCAATCAGAGCCAGAACCGCTACAATCTGGACGCGATCCGCTGCCTCTTCCAGCAAAATACAGGGGTAAATCAGCGGGGTAAATCAGTACACCTGTTCGAGCATTCCTCGCTTACCCTAGAGAGGAGAATCGGCGCACCTGTAGCAGGCAACCCATGGCATACGAACCGCTGCACCACAAATATCGGCCCCAGTCCTTTGCTGAACTCGTCGGCCAGGAGGCGATTGCTACTACCCTGACCAATGCCCTGCGCCAGCAGAAAATTGCGCCTGCCTACCTGTTTGCCGGGGCCAGAGGCACGGGCAAAACCTCCAGCGCCCGCATCCTGGCCAAGTCGCTCAACTGTCTGAAGCTGGATCGACCCACCGAATCGCCCTGCGGCGTCTGCGAGGTCTGCCGGACTGTCACCAACGGCTCGGCCCTGGACGTGGTTGAAATCGACGCCGCCAGCAACACGGGGGTAGACAACATCCGCGACCTGATCGAACGGGCCCAGTTTGCCCCGGTGCAGTGTCGCTACAAGGTGTATGTGATCGACGAATGCCTGACCGGCGACTCGCTAGTGCTGACCAGTGACGGCCTGATGCGGATCGATGACCCTAACATTTTGGGCAAACAGGTTCTCAGCTACAGCGACAGCAGCGGTCAATGGGAATATAAATCTGTGCGGCGCTGGCTGGAGCGGGGCAGCAAGCAAGTTTTCGTGATTAAAACCGCGAATCGCATGATTCGATGCACCGGAAATCACTTGATTCGAACGGAGCAAGGATGGACGAAAGCCAGCGACCTACAACCCGGCATGCAAATTCTGTCGCCCGTTCAACAGTTGCCGCACCAGAAGCCAAGCGAGCTATCCTGGAGCCCCTGCGCCCCCTTTGTGGCTGTGGCTGCGGAGAAAAACTGGCCATCCCCAAGATCGTTGACAGAGTCAGCGTTGACTACATCCAGCGCTACTGGCAAAAGCACCCTGTCCGGAAAAATCACTACGCCGTCTGCTCGTTTGACGAACGATTGGCAGAACTGGAATCTCTGCGCCCCCTTTGTGGCTGCGGCTGTGGAGAGCGGCTGGAAATTCCCCGCTATTTGCTCACTGGCTCGAAACCACCGGGTATTACAAGCGTCCAGAACCACTGGCAGCGGCACCCCTACAAACGCAGCCACGGCATCTGGGAACGTCGAACCCAAAACTTTCTTGCGGCCTCCGAACCGCTCGACGCTCACCTTCTGGGGCTCGTCTATGGCACCCTGCTGGGAGATGGAGCTATCTGCTACCCAAACTCCTACAGCCGTTTCCCAAGAATTGCTTGGACTCACGGCGTCCAACAGCGTGAGTGGATGGAATACAAAGCAGAGCGGTTGTCCAGCCTGCGCCCCAAGCTCTGGATCTTGCCAAATCGAGGATATGGGGAGTTCTCAATTAGCTGTAGCACAGCCTGCCACCCCCAGCTCTGCGAAGTGTTTGACATCGTTCGTCCCAACCGGGGCAGTAAGGTCATTTCCCCAGAGTGGCTGGCCCGTATCACTTCAGAAGGCTTGGCTTGGTGGTACATGGACGATGGCTCCCTGCGGCTTTCTCCCGAAGGCAGCCCCCAAATCCAGCTTCATACCGAAGGCTATCCTGCCGATGCCAACCAACAACTGGCTGCATGGCTCACGAACCTCGGCTATATCACTCAGTGCAGAACCTACAGGCGGTCTAGCGGCAAGCGATATTCCTACTTGGCAATGGGAGCCCATGCCTCAAGAAAATGGCTTGCCGATCTCGCGCCCTTCGCTATCCCGGCAATGGCATACAAGTTTGGAGAGGGTCGAGTCTGTCCACCTCGCTGGCGTTGAGCCGGTCTATGACCTTGAGGTGGAAGCTAACCACAACTTTGTTGCCAATGGGTTGCTGGTGCATAACTGCCACATGCTCAGTACCCAGGCCTTCAACGCCCTGCTGAAAACCCTGGAAGAGCCGCCCGATCGGGTTGTATTTGTCCTGGCTACGACCGACCCCCAGCGGGTGCTGCCGACGATTATTTCCCGCTGTCAGCGGTTTGACTTTCGCCGGATTGAACTGGGGGCGATGGTGCGGCACCTGAGTCAGATTGCCGACCAGGAGGCGATTGAAATCAGCCCGGAAGCCCTACAGCTCGTGGGTCAACTGGCCCAGGGCGGGTTACGCGACGCCCAGAGCACCCTGGATCAGCTCAGCCTGCTGGAAGGCCAGATCACGCCGGAACGGGTCTGGGAACTGGTGGGGGCCGTGCCGGAACGCGACCTGCTGGCCCTGGTTCAGGCGATTGTGGCCAACGATTCAACCGCCGTGATCGACCGCCTGCGGCAGCTAATGGATCGGGGCCGCGAACCGTTGATTGTGCTGCAAAATCTGGCCAGCTTCTACCGCGATCTGCTGATTGCCAAAACCACCCCGGATCGCCCCGATCTGGTTGCAGTCACGCCTCCCACCTGGCGAGAAATGGTGCAGTTTGGCCAAAGCCTGGAGCTGACCGACCTGCTGAAGGGCCAGCAGCATTTGCGCGCCTGCGAACTCCAGGTGAAAAACACCACCCAGCCCCGGCTCTGGCTAGAAGTGACGCTCCTGGGCCTGCTGCCGCTGGCTTCCCAGGACTCTTCGGCCCGGCCCTTGCTCCAGCCTTCGATCCAGCCCTCGGTGCAGCTGTCCCGCGCTCAGCCTCCCCGCTCCCAGACCCCCTCCCAGTCATCTACGCCTCTCCCACCTCAAACGCCCCAGTCCGGCCCCCATCCCGCCACCCAGCCAGCCCCAGCCAGTTTACCCGCCGATCGGCCCACGCCCCAGCCACCCCCCGAGCCCCAGGCCAACCCAGAGCTTCCCGATTTGGCCCCAGGCGACTCGGAACAGGCCGAGCCAGACCTGGAGGAGCTGAACCCAGATCCAGCAGCTTCCTCGGCGTCCGGCGATCCGGCTGTCCCGACCGAGATCGATCTGGAGCAGACCTGGCAAACGATTTTGGGCCTGATTCAACCGCCCGGTACAAAGGAGCTTTTCAAACAGCAGGGCCGCCTGCTGGATCTACAGCCCGACACCGTTCGGATTGGCATCACCTCTAAGCCGCTGTTTAAGATGGCGCAGATGCGGATTACCAACCTGGAGGCAGCCTGTTCCCAGCTGGTAGGACAGCCCGTCAGGGTGAGCCTGGAAGTGCTGACGATTGCCACTGTGCCAGGAGCACCGGGAACACCGCCGGGAGCGCCGGGAGCGCCAGAGAACGGCCAGCCCCCACCCTCCGCTTCCCCTGCTGATAAACCAAAGCAAGGCCGCGCCAAATCTGTACCTGGGCTGCCCCCCAATTCGGTTGCCGAGGCCAGCAACGGCTATCGTCAAGCCAATCCCGATCCGGCTGTGTCGCCCCCAGAGGCCAGCCCGCCCGTCGCGCTGCCCGCTCAGTCCTGGCAAGCAGAAGACGAGGTGAAACGGGCGGCCAAAAGTCTGGCCCAGATGTTTAACGGCCAGATTGTCAGCAGCGACGAATCGCCTGCTTCCCCAGATCTCAAGCTGGGATCAGCCAGTCTGGATAGCTCTGGTCTGGATGGCTCAGACGAGGCAGAACCGCCGGACCTGGAGGACGGCGAGGGCGATCCGGACGCCGACGTGCCGTTTTAGGGGTGTCCCAGGAATACTGCCAGCCCTCGGCTCAGCCCAGCGCTCGACGCAAAATGCGCTAAGGTGAATAGTGTCTTTATGTCATTTCTGCGTTATGGTCGGAACCTCAGCCCCTCTGCCGCCTGCTTTAGCGCAAATTGTGCAGCGGTTTCAGCGCGTTACAGATCCCAAACAGCGCTACGAGCAGCTCTTGGCCTTAGCAAAACGGCTGGATGCGTTTCCCGAAGCCGAAAAAACGCCTGAAAACAAGGTGTCGGGCTGCGCCTCCCAGGTCTATATCACCGCCGAGCTGGTGGATGGCAAGGTCAAGTACCAGGGTGACTCCGATTCCCAGCTGGTCAAGGGTTTGGTAGCTTTGCTGATTCGCGGTCTGGACGGTCTGCCGCCCGCCGAAATTGTGCAGGTGACGCCCGACTTTATCCAGGATACGGGGCTGAATGTCAGTCTCACCCCTTCTCGGGCCAACGGGTTCTACAACATCTTTCAAAAAATGCAGCAAAAAGCGCTTCAGCTCAAAGCTCAATCCTAGCCCAGAAATCCGCCATGTCTGAACTCACCCAGATCTCGCTGTTTGTTGTCGCTTCGCTGGTGCTGCTCCTGACGCCCGGACCCGCCGTGCTCTATGTGGTGGCTCGTGGCGTGAATCAGGGGCGGCTGGCCGGAATTGTCTCGGTGCTGGGGCTGGAGTTTGGCAAGCTGTTTCATGTAGCGGCAGCGGCACTGGGCCTCTCGGCTCTGCTGCTATCATCGGCTCTGGCGTTTAACGTTGTCAAATATCTGGGTGCGGCCTATTTGATCTATCTGGGATTGCAGAAGCTGTTGGCCTGCGAGGAGCTGGAACAGGCAGAGATCGAGCAACAGGAGAGCCTGAAGCGGATTTTCTGGCAGGGAGCAGTTGTGAATCTCCTGAACCCGAAGCTGGCCCTGTTCTTTTTCGCGTTCCTGCCGCAGTTCATCAATCCGGCCCAAAATGTCGCGCTGCAAATGCTGGGGTTGGGCAGTCTGTTTGTGCTGCTGGCCACGCTCAGCGATGGGATCTACGCTCTGCTGGCCGGTTCGGTGCGGCACTGGTTCAGGCAAAATCGCCGCTTTTTGAAAAGTCAGCGCTATGTGACGGGCGGCATCTATATCGGTCTGGGGATGACGACTGCCCTATCGGGATCAAGAAACAAATAGAGTATCAGCTTGTACATTATCTATGAATCGTTTTTGTGAATCATTTTTAGGGAGCTAGTGAGATGGTCGTAGCCGAATCTAAGGACATTGTTCCCGTCACCGTTTTGACGGGCTATCTGGGCGCTGGTAAAACCACCCTGCTGAATCGGATTCTGACCCACGAACATGGTAAGAAAGTAGCGGTGATCGTCAACGAGTATGGCGAGGTGGGCATTGACAACAAGCTGGTGGTAGACACCGACGAAGAAATCTTTGAGATGAACAACGGCTGCATCTGCTGCACCGTGCGCGGCGATTTGATCCGGATTATCGGCAACCTGATGCGGCGGCGCGACAAGTTTGACCATCTGGTAATTGAAACAACCGGGCTGGCCGACCCGGCGCCCGTGATCCAGACCTTTTTTATGGACGAGGATATCCAGTCCCAGACCCAGCTCGATGCGGTGGTGACGGTCGTGGATGCCAAGTACATCTGGCAGCACTGGGATGCCGAAGAAGCCATCGAGCAAATCGCCTTTGCTGACGTGATCCTGCTCAACAAGACCGATCTGGTCGAACCGCAGCAGCTTGACGCCCTGGAGAGCCGCATCCGCACTATGAACGCTCTAGCCAAAATCTACCGCACCCGCAACGCCGAAATTGAGATGGGTCACCTGCTCGGTGTACAGGCATTTGACGTGACTCGGGCGCTGGAGCTTGATCCCTCTCTGTTGCCCAAAGCTGACCATGAGCATGATCACGACCACGAGCATGACCACGAGCATGAGCATGACCATGACCATGAGCACGAGTACGAAGGCCATGACCACCACCACGACGAAACCGTGGGCTCGATTGCAATCGTCGAGTCGGGAGCGGTCAGCGAGCAAAAATTGAACCAGTGGTTAGACCAGCTCCTGCAATTCCAGGGGCCAGACATTTTTCGGATGAAAGGAATTTTGAATATCCAGGGGAAAGACAAACG
This sequence comes from Elainella sp., assembly GCA_046080625.1. Lineage (GTDB taxonomy): Bacteria > Cyanobacteriota > Cyanobacteriia > Elainellales > Elainellaceae > Elainella. The sequence goes on from JBJTUI010000654.1 coordinate 12,199, forward strand.
CTATGTTTTTCAGGGCGTCCATATGTTGTTTGAAGGCAAGGCCGACCGCCCCTGGAAACCGGATGAGCCGCGCCTGAATGAGCTGGTGTTCATTGGCCGTAACCTGGATGCAGCCCAGCTCCGGGAAGCATTTCGCGCCTGTTTGGTTTAGTTCGGGCTGCAATCCTACCGGTGTGAATCTGTGGCGGCAAAAACGAAAGCAAAGAAACCCCAGGACAAGTTTGAACTCCTCTGGCAGCAAACCCTGTCGGACTACGTTACGGCGATGGCTTGGCGTCCGGCCACGACCGATCTGATCGCCGCTTCTGCGGCTGGGGAGGTAGTGCTCTGTAGGGTGAATAGCCCGGAAGCAGACAGCACCCTGATTTTCCAGGCGGCCACTGACCAATCGATTGACTGTCTGGCTGTTTCCAGCGACGGCCAGTTTGTGGCTGCGGCAGGCCAGAGCGGCGAGGTGAAAATCTGGCGACTGGCCGAGCTGACGACGTCTGAACCCGCTCCGGTGGCCCTGTTGCAAAACGCCCCCGCCTGGGTAGACCGGATGGCCTGGAATCCTCGGTGCAACCAGCTGGCCTTCAGCCTGGGGAAATACGTACAGGTCTGGGATGCCGAAGCCAGTGAAATTGTGGCGACGCTGAATTTTGACAGCTCCTCGGTGCTCGACATCACCTGGCACCCCGATGGCGACCGCCTCACGGTAGCGGGCTATCAGAGCGTCAAGGTCTGGTCGGCTAGCGACTGGGACGAAGACCCCAGCATGATGCAAATTGCCTCGGCCAGCACGATTGTGCTCTGGTCGCCGGACGGCCAATATATCGCCTCGGGCAACCTCGATAAGACGATTTCCGTTGTGGCCTGGGACAATCCGGGCGCGCCCTGGGTGATGCGCGGCTTCCCAGGCAAAATTCGCCAGCTGGCCTGGACCGACCAGCCCCAGACCCAAAAGGCTCCCCTGCTGGCCTCGGCCAGTACTGATAGCATCGTAGTGTGGGAGCGTCATGCAAACGATGCGATTGGCTGGGAGGGGCGCGTCCTCGGTCAGCACGACAACCAGATCCAGGCGATGCAGTTCCAGCCCCAGTCCACTACCCTAGCCTCAGCCGGAACCGACTGCTGGCTGGTGCTCTGGTCTAAGGCCAGCCGGATTGGGCAAATGTTGGAAGGTGCCCCCAGCGGATTTTCGACTCTGAGCTGGCATCCCCAGGGCCAGCAGCTGGCGGCTGGCGGTCAGGCTGGCGAGCTGATTGTTTGGGCCAAGACGAAGCGCGGGCAGGGCTTTGGCCAGAAATAGATTGCCTGACGGGTGACAGGGAAGCCCAGTGAATCATAGCCGCTATCAAGTTTTGCAAATTCTGGGTTAAAGCCGCTGGGTCTGCACCTATCGGGCTCTGGACCAAGCTCAGCAACCGCCCCGCCCCTGTGTGATCAAACAGGATTTGCCCCAACAAAATAATCTGCTTTCTTTTCTACAGCAATTTCCATTTCAGTCAGCTATAGGAGGGGGTGTGGGGGCGGTGCCCCAGCCCTGTCAAGGTGACAAACGAGGATGCTAGGTTTGACCGTTTTGGTTTGTAACCGCAACTCAAAAACCTAATTTTTTCTCGCAGGGGGTTGAAAAATCGGAACGAGAAATCGCGGTTTCATGCTTATTCTCTGGATTGGATTCAACACCTGGAAAGGGTGGGGCGCAGCCCCCAC
>JBJTUI010000655.1:0-7372 GCA_046080625.1 Elainella sp.
GCTGGACTGGGCTGCTTGGAAGGCCAGAGCCTCCACTCGCTGGCACTCGATTGTAAACTCGAAAAGACTTCCCTGGGACAGTACGCTTTTAACCGCCAACTCCCCGCCCATCAGGTGAACAAACTGACGGCTAATCGGCAGCCCCAAGCCGGTTCCTTCCTGGGATTGTCGTCCAGATTCGGTTTGCACAAACGGCTCAAACAGATTGGCCATTTCTGCCGCTCGAATCCCTGCGCCTGTATCTTCAACCGCAAAGTGCAGGTTGATCTGGGGCTGAAGCGCCGAATCAAGACTGCTTGAGTGAATCTCGCTTGGGGCAAGATCACAATACAGCGTTACCCGTCCCGAGGCCGTGAATTTAATGGCATTGCTGAGCAAATTCACCAGCACCTGGCGTAGCTTACTTTCATCGGTGCGGATAAACTGAGGAACCTGGGCTGTTCTGATCAGACGCAGGTCCAGCCTTTTCGCCTTGGCCTTAATCTGAAACATATCCATCAGCGTATCAAGCAGGCGATGCAGATCAAAATCATTCGGGTTGAGTATAGCTCGCCCTGCTTCAATCTTTGACATCTCCAGAATGTCATTGATTAGAGCCAGCAAATGTTCACCGTTGCGGTTAATGATGCCAAGCTGTTGCTGCTGTGCCGCGCTCAATTCTGTGTCGCGAACCATTAGCTGACTGAATCCCAAAATCGCATTCAACGGTGTTCTCAGCTCGTGGCTCATATTAGCCAAAAAGGTGCTCTTAGCCAGGTTGGCCGCTTCAGCGGTTTCCTTGGCCTGCCTGAGTTCGGCGGTGCGCCGTTCGACCCGATTCTCCAGCTCACTGTTGATCCGCTGCAAACTTGCCTCAGCCTGCTTGCGCTCACTCACATCTTCGTTAATGCCAGCAATGCGATAGATCTGACCGGCACTGTTTTTGACCGGAAAAGCCCGATCCCGTACCCAGCGAATTTCGCCATCGGGCCGCAGAATCCGGTATTCTCTGTCATAGCCTCCTTGCTTCTGTTGCTCCATCGCGGTTTCCAGATCCGGCCTATCCTCCGGGTGGACGGTTTCGAGCCAGTGCATCGGCGACTTATAGAGGTCAGCCACCGGGCGTTGCCAGATCTGCTCATAGGCAGGGGAGACGTACAGAATCTCCCTGGTTTCCGAATCAATCATCCAGAAGGCACTTTCGACATTCTCGGCAAGTTGACGGAAGCGTTCTTCGCTCTCCTGCAGCGCCGCTTCAGCTCGTTTGCGATCGGTGATATTAAATGCAGTTCCAATAATCCGATAGACCTTGCCTTCGCTATCCCTCAACGGGTTTAGGGTCGTCAGATACCAGGATTCCTGTCCCTGAAAATACTGCTGTTCTTCCTGCATTGTCACTGTTCCTGTAGCCAGACAGCGGCCAAAGAACTCGTAGGTTTCCCGCAGCTTGGTTTGTTCAGAAATGATCTCTCGCAGTCGCTTGCCCTGCACCATCGCGTTGGTCTGCCCCGCAGCCTGTTCACAGGCCGGATTCCAGCCTACGTGCCGAAAATCCTGATCCTCAGTTACGTCGATCACGAAAATCGGGTACTGTACGCCCTCGTAAATGCTGCGCAAAAACTCTTCGCTCTGTCGCAGGGCGGCCTGCATATGCAGAAGCTCTTGCGTTCGCTGGCTGACTCGCTGCTCTAGCTCCTGGTTGAGCTGCTGTAGAGCCCGTTCAGCCTGCTTCCGGTCGCTGATGTTGCGAATCGTAGCTACCACCTGGTCAGACTGGATCGGAACAAGCCGTGCTTCATAATCCTGGCTGCTGGCCCCAACCTGGAGGCTATATTCCAGGCTGACAATCTGCTGATGACGCAAGACTTGCTGCACCGCCATCTGAAAGCGCTGCCCCACCGAAGACGGCAGCAAACAGCTCATGGGCTGGTTCAGGAAATCACCGAGGTTGGTATAAAGCTGTTCCTGGGTACCAGCTTTGTAATCTAGAATATTGCTCTGACGATCCAGTCGGAAGAACAGGTCGGGGAAGGCGTCGAAAATGGCCTGCATCTCCGTCGTTTTGCGCTGAATTTCGGCTTCTAGCAGCTTGCGATCCGTGATGTCGGTATCGGTGCCCATCATCCGCAGGGGCTTGCCCTCCGAGTCGCGCAGCACGTTGCCCCGCACCAGAATCCAGCGGATTGAGCCATCTTTATGATGCATCCGATGTTCACAGGTATATTCCGGCGACTCGCCGTCCAGATGGGCCTGGGCCAGCTGCATCACCCTCTCCCGATCGTCGGGATGCACGAAGTCCACCCAAACAGTCAGATCGTTGGGAATCTCGGCATCGGTGTAGCCCAAGATGGCCTTGACGTTGGGGTCGAGATAAAACTCGTTGGTCTGGATATTCCAATCCCAGACGCCAACCTTCGCCGCTCTGGTCGCCATCGAGTAGCGCGTTTCGCTGGTTTGCAGAGCTGCCTGAGTGTCCTTGAGCGCAGTAATTTCGACCAATACACCATTCCAAAGGGTGCTGCCATCGGGCAAGCGGCCCGGAGTCGCTTTTCCCGAGATCCAGCGAACTCCCCCGTCTGGTCGGTGCACCCGATATTCTACCTGCCAGGGTTCCAGGGTTTCCATGGAAGTCAGAATCGAGTCTCGCAGAAACGGAATATCGTCCTCGTGGGTATCGCGCCAGAGGTAGCTGGGGTCTTGCTGCACTTGCGCCACCGAACAGCCATAGAGTTCCTCAACCCCCTGGCTGATAAACGGAAAGCTCTCCTGCCCATCGATCCCCAGATGATACTGATAGACCACCCCTGGAATCGCATCCGTGATCTGCCGCAGCCGTAGCTCATTCTGCCGCAGGGCGGCTTCCATCTGCCGCCGCTGGGTCACGTCCATTAAAAATCCATTCCAGACAATTCGGTCCTCCTCGGCAATCGGCACCGCATGGGCAGCCAGCCATTTTTCCTGGCCGCTGGGGGTAATAATTCGATGTTCCGAGATCCAGCGTTCCATCCGCTCTGCCGACTGCTGAATCGACTCGGCCATCATCCCCACATCTTCAGGTGGCAGCAAGTTCCAGAGCAGCTGGCAATCCTGGATAATCTGCTCGGGTGTTACCTCATAGATCGACAGTGCCCCCTGGCTGATGAAATCAAAGCCCTGTTCACCGCTGGAAGTGAGATAGTACTGATAGACTGCACCGGGCACCGTATCAGTAATCCCCCTGAGTTTGGTTTCACTGGCCTGGAGAGCATCCAGGGCCACCTGACGCTCCAGCTCAGCGCTGGCCCGAGCCGCGAAGATCTGCAACAGGGTGATGTAGCGCGACGGGGCTGCCAGTGGCTTGCTATCCAAAATGCAGACGTTCCCGATTGTTTTGCCCTGACTGTTGACCAGCGCCACGCCCAGATAGCTCTCGGCTCCCAGCCGTCGGACAATGCTGTTCTCGTTTGAAAAGATCTGGGTCGCATTCTGTTCACAGCAGTAGATCCCCTGCTGAACCACCCGGTAGCAGGCCGCACCCTCCTCAATGGAATAGCACAGGTTGGGCTGCATCTGGCCCTGGGACCAAAAAGCCAGGGTTCGAAAATGACCCGCTTCATAGAGCGACACAGCCGCATGGTCCACATTCAGGGTGGCCGCAAAATTGCTGACCAGAGCCGTAAAGAATTGCTCTCCGGTCACGCCTGCGGTTTTGAGCACCAAGCTTTGCAGCGACGCTTCGGTTTGCTTACGGTCGGTGACATCCCGATCGATGCCGCGATAGCCCCGGAACTGGCCAGCAGCGTCAAACAGGGGCATACCGCTGGTTTCCAGGGTCACGAGATGCCCATCCCGATGGCAGTTGACGTTCTCCAGGCAGGAAAACGGCTGCTGCTGGGCCGCAATTGCACTAAACAGCTCCCTCACCCGCGCCGCCTCGGCTGAGGGCATGAGATCAAACGGCGTTTTGCCCAAGACCTGCTCGGGGCTATAGCCCAGAATCTCCTGGCAGCGGGGACTACAGTAGGTATACAGTCCCAGTTCATTCACCTCCCAGATCCAGTCGCTGGAGGTTTCCACGAGGCTGCGGAATCGCTCTTCGCTCTGCTGCAGGGCAGCTTCGGCCTGTTTGCGGTCGCTGATATCCCGCACCAAAATCAGCACCTCGTCCTGGGAGAGGGGGCTAATCCGAATTTCCTCAAAGGCGACCTTGTCCGCCTTGTGGATCTGATGCTCGTAGACCTGGAGTTCCCCGCTGCTAATCGCCTGCTCAATATAGTGCAACTGCTGCTGCAACAGGTCAGCCGGCAGGGCCTCATCTAGATGATGCTGCAGCAACAGAAACCGCTGGGGGCTGGTTCGCTGGGGCTGAATCACATCCAGGCAGGTGCCGTCTCGCCTCACCTTCAGCATCAGGTCGGGAATAGCGTTGACGATGGCCCGGTAGCCCAGCTCGCTGCGTCGCAGCTCTTCTTCGGCCAGCTTGCGTTCTGTGATGTCTTGACCCACACTCTGGATCTCTAGCAGATTGCCGTCGCTGTCGTAGATTGCCTGGTTTGTCCAGCGCTGCCAGCGGATCTGCCCGTTATTCAACCAGACCCGATGCTCACAGGTGACAATGCGCTGTTCGGGCCGCAGGCTGGCCAGGGTTGACTGGATAATCTGCCAATCTGCTTGGGGAATAAAGGACAAGAACGACTGGCCAATCAGCTCCTGACGGGTGGTTTGGAAATAGCGGCTGTAGGCATCGTTGACAAAGGTGAGGGTGCAGTCGGGCAGCAGGCGACAGATCAGGTCAGTCTGGCGCTCAACAATTTCCCAGTAGCGCATTTCGCTGGCTCTCAGGGCCAGTTCGGCCTGCTTGAATGCTGTAATATCCGTATCGCAGCCCAGCACCCGCAGCCCGGCAGCGTCCCGCTCTAATAGGGCCTGGGAGCGCACCCAGCGGTAGCTACCATCCTGACAGCGGATTCGGTATTCCTGGCTGTAGTCTGGCCGCAGGCCAACCACAAACTCCCGATTGGCAGTTTGCACCCGCTCCCGGTCGTCAGGATGGATCAGGGCCAGCCAGTCTGAGTGGGTTGCCGGAATTTGAGCGGCAGTATAGCCCAGGTGGGCGTACCAGGAGGCCGACTGGACAAGGACATCTGTTTGGAGATGCCGCTCCCAAAGGGCAGCACCCACAACCTCCAGCACCCGCTCCACCCGGCTGTCAGCCTGGGCCGGTTTCCCTCCCGCGACACGAGCCAGCGCCAAACTCGCCTGACCGCACAAAAATCGAACTGTCTCAAGATGCGTCGCCTGGAATGCCTCCGAGCCCGCTGCTTCCAGATACAGCAGCGGTGGGTCTGGGAACTGGCCGAGGCTGGACGGGAGTGGCAAACACAGAACTGTTCGCGCCCCCCCAGCCTGTCCCACGCCCCGCCCCCCAGCCTGTCCCCCAGCCTGTCCCCCAGCCTGCCCCCAACCCTGCCCATTGATGGTTTCATGCAGTTCCTGTTCCGTCTGCCTCACCTGCTGAAGTATACTCACCTGGTGAAGCATAGTTATAAGGCAGCTTGTACGAATAAGTTGATCACCTGTATCGGTCTACTGGCTTGAACAATGGGCTTAAGCCCATTGCCTGCTCAGGTTATTTTTACAAGACTCCTAAGAGGGCCGCTCTGGTCTGCCTCCAGGTCCCCCTGCCCTGCTGTTTGCCCCAATACCTGCCAGGTCTCTCCCAAAGGCTGCACCAGCACCGCCTGTTCAGCGACAGTCTGGGATTGCACCAGGTCCAGCAGCAGGGTCGCGATGGCTGTCGTCTCCGTCGCTTGGGCAAAAGCGTCCGCAGCAGCGGTGAGGGCAGCAATTAGGCTAGCAGTAGAGGAAGCAGAGTAGGACATGGCTTTCAAGGTCTAAAACCGGTATAGGCATTAGCGGAACCCTTAAGGGAAAATACCTTTATAGGGAAATGGTAGAGCCTGCCATGGGCCAACGCTCTAGTTAGAAGCGTGAGCAGGAATCGATGTAGCTTGCATTGCCTGATGCCAGTTACCCTGCCGCGCCTTGCGCCAGAAGGGCTATATTCTTCAGAATTCCCTCAACTCAAGGAATCCTAGAGCTGGGATTTGAGCAGACCTGTATAATAGCGGGAACTGTAATAACGTTAAAGACAGAATTGGGCATTTTAGGAATGCAGACTGCCCAACTGTCTTGGATCGAGTTAGTCGCATCTTGGACCTATCGAGTAGATTCAGTAGTAGATTCGGTCAAATGGAGTCGTTAACCAGGGCAGGGCCAGCTGGCTTGATTCATCGCCATTCGTTTGACCACCCTGATCACTCCAGCCGATCTCTCTGCTTGACACCTTTGGAAATTCTGCTAATTCGCTTCTGGTAACTAGCCCCTGATGTGCCGTCTTCTGCTTCAAACCGTTAGTCTGCGGCTGTCCAACAGTTCATCCGTCCTGATCTAGTTTGTCCTAACCTAATATGTCCTCATTCGGCCATGGGGCATTCCTGAGTTGGTGAGGTTCGAACTTATTGCGCTGTAAAAATCCGTTAAGTTAGTAGTCCACCTTAATTCAGGCTGTGGCCACCAGTTCCTGATATTTACTTAAATCTATGACAGGGCAAGAGAATATTCTAGTAGTTGATGACAAGCCCGATAATCTACGGCTCTTGTCAAACATTTTGATGGCAGAAAATTACAAGGTTCGCAAAGTCCTGAGCGGCAACCTGGCAATCGATGCAGCCCAGCTCGACCCGCCCGACCTAATTCTGCTAGACATCATGATGCCTGAGCTAGACGGTTACCAGGTCTGTGCCATCCTTAAGGCCAATCCCCAAACCCAGTCGATCCCGATCATTTTCCTCAGCGCCCTCGACACGGTTGAAGACAAGGTCAAAGCCTTCAGCGCAGGCGGGGTAGACTACGTTACCAAGCCCTTCCAGCAGCAGGAAGTGTTGATGCGGGTGAAAACCCATCTGCAGATTCGGCGGCTCACCCAGGCCCTCCAGGACCGCAACCAGCAGCTCCAGCAGGAGATCGAACAGCGTCAGAAGCTGGCTGCTGAGCTGCAAAAGGCGCTGCAAGAGCTGAGGGAAACCCAGGAACAAATTATTCTGAAGGAGAAATTAGCCTCCTTGGGGGCGATGATGGCAGGAATTGCCCACGAGCTGCGTAACCCACTCAACTTTGTCAATAACTACGCCGAAAGCTCGATCGAGCTGATCGACGACAGCCTGGTCGAATTTCGAGAGGTCGAGGCGCTGGTTGAAGCCAAGGGCGGCCTCGACCCGGTTCAGCAGCAGCGCTGGGCCGACCTCAAAACCGACTGGCAGGATGTGCGCGAAAATGCTGCCTCGATTCATCAGCACGGTAAACGGGCCGAGCGCATTATCCAGAGCATGATGCAGCATATCCGCACCGAGCC
>JBJTUI010000656.1:0-3039 GCA_046080625.1 Elainella sp.
GGGTAGCAAGCTCAGGGCGTGGACGCCAGCTGAAGTTGGCCTAAAAGCTGGGCGAGCCGACCGGGATTGCTGAGGTAGAGATAGCCAAACAGGGCTTCTAGGCCGGTTGCCTGGCGATAGATTTCTGGGTCAACGCGCTTCGGGCCTTTGGCTGCCGCATTTCTGCCGCGCCGCACGATCTCCTGTTCAGCTTCAGTCAGATGGGAGGACAACAGGGCCAGATGATGCGCCTGACTCTCGGCCCGCACCTCCGCCACAACCTGCTGGTGGTAAAGCTGAAGCTTTTTGGGCGGCAGGAGATAACAGGTGCGAATAAACAGTTCGTAGACCGCATCTCCAACATAGGCCAAGGCTGCTGGAGAAAGCTGCTGTAAATCGGATTTGTGAAGCGAAACCTGGCCGGGATCAGCCTGAATATAGCCCTGGGCGCAGAGTGTCTGTAGCAACAAAATAGCAGACAAGTCAAAATTCTGCCTGTCTGCCTCATCTAAGCAAGCTCCATCTAAGCAAGATTGTTCAACTGCGTCCATCTTGCCCTCGCGTTCCCCAAGGCCCTGGTTCAAACGGCGCTTAGGGGAGCATGATATTTATTTACCACTGATATTTTCTAAAGCAACTTCCACAGAAGGCTGGAGGGCCAGAAATTGCTCTAGCCGCACCAGTTTTACAGTCTGGGTAACTCTGGGATTGGTGACAATTTGCAGCGTTCCGCCAGCGGTCTGAACTTTCTTGACGAGTTGAACCAATGCACCTAAGCCAGAGCTGTCAACAAAGTCAATTTGGGAGAGGTCTAAAATGAAGTTCTTAGGCCCTTCTTCGACAAACTTATCTAGCACCTTGCGGAAGGTTGGCTCAGAAAATGCATCCAGCAAACCAGCAAGGCGAAACAGTTGGCAATTGTCCCTAACTTCGCGAGTGCCTCTCAAACTAACGGTCAGGGTGAGTGCGTCTGGAATGGGATCCTCCTCGCTAAACCAGCTTTAATCAAGAGAACAACAGAATAATCCGAGGTTTAAGTATAGGTCACGACGCAGCCCCATGCAACCACTTTTTCTCACGGATTTTCAGGGATCAGGATTGAAGATTGCCCCGAGTGCAGATCGCGACTTGGCCTGCCCTAGTCTCCCTGGGGATAATCCTGCCAGAGACTGGTGACCTGCCGCAGGCTGGTAAAGTCACCGTTGCCCAGAATCAGGTGATCGAGCAGCGGGATCGCTAAGGCAGCTTGTACGAATAAGTTGATCACCTGGATCGGTCTACTGGCTTGAACAAGGGGCTTAAGCCCATTGCCTGCTCAGGTTATTTTTACAAGACTCCTAAAAGCTGAGCGCCAGACAGCAGCTGCCGGGTCAGGGCTAGATCTTCCGGGCTGGGCTCCAGGTTGCCGGAGGGATGGTTGTGGGCAATGATTGCCCGGACGCCGCCCTGGCGAATAATTTCCCGAAAGATCTCGCGGGGGTGGGCCAGGGTTTCGGTGGCGGTGCCGATGCTGATGATGCGGGTGCCCAGCAGGCGGTGCTTCACATCCAGCAGCAGAATCGCGAACCGCTCCTGAGACTGCCACATCAGATCAGCGCTCAAGACCGCTGCGGCCACTGCCGGATCGTCGATTACGGTTTTTTCGCTGGGGGCCGAGGCCAACACCCGTTTGCCCAGCTCAACAGCGGCCAGAATCGTGCAGGCTTTGGCTGGCCCAATCCCGTGAATTTGCTCTAACTCATGGATACTGACTTCGCGCAGCACCGTGAGCGGATCGCGCTGATGCTGGCCCAGGGTTTGCAGAATGTGTTGCCCCAGCCCTACCGCCGAGAGCTTGCCGGCCCCCTGTCCCGTTCCCAGCAAAATGGCTAGCAGTTCGGCAGTGGCCAGACTTTTAACGCCGTGGTTCATTAGGCGCTCGCGGGGACGTTCGCCCTGCGGTAGGTCAATGATCCGTAAACTGTAGGTCATGGCTCGGTCGATGCGCGGCAGACGCCCCAGAAACTCTGGATCTAGTTATCCCGCCCCGATCAGAAATCCGCTCAAAATTTGGCCCTGGGATCTGGCCGCTGGCTCAACCCAGATGCTGGCGAAGTTGCCGAATCGCCTGACTGCTGCTCTGCTGGTAGGCAATCTGGCGGTAGCGGGCCACTAACTCTGGAAGCTGAAGCTCAGGAAAGTAGCGGCTGACCGGAGCCAGACGATAGCTGTCGTCCTCCAGTCGGTGAATTGTTAGCCGATCTTTAAACAGCCAGACTTCCGGAACGCGGTAGGGTAAATAGTCCTCGACGCTGCTGTAGCTGGTCACGTCAATCTCAATTATCAGGTCGGGCGGCGGCTCGATCTGCCAGTCAATCCGGGTTTTGCCTCTGACCTGGGCCAAATGCTCGATATAAAAGTAGCAGTCGGGTTCGATGCCACCGGATTCGGGCAAAGTCATGGTAACTGGGGTGAAGGAATCGTAGTCCAGCCCTTGTTGATCGAGTAACACTTCAACCATTCGAGCAATTAGGCTAGCGTCTTTTCCATGCTCCGGCAGCGGCGACATCAGCAGCATTTCTCCATGGCAATACTTGATGCGAGGGATGGAGCTATCACCTCGACGATTAGCAACTTCCTGATAGTCCTGCCAACTCGCCGGAACGCGAACAACCGTTCCAGCAGGCAAGTCAATTTGATGGGGCGAAATCAAAATCAGCATGAGCAGGTTGGAAAACCCTATAAAGCTTGACTTTAGCTAAAAAATAAAAAATCAGCGACTGGAGGAAGACCTGCCAATCGCTGCACCAATGGGGATTGAATTTTAATCGAATCCAGAACCTAGTTCAGGGCTTCGGCTCCGCCCACCACTTCCATTAGCTGTTGGGTAATCGCCGCCTGCCGCGCCTTGTTGTAGGACAGGGTCAGAGTTTTGGTCAACTCCTTAGCGTTGTCGCTGGCGTTGCTCATGGCCGTCATCCGGGCCGCGAGTTCGCTGGCAGCCGATTCTTGCAGGGCGCGCAGCAGCTGGTTGTTGAGGTAGAGCGGCAGCAGAGCGTCGAGGATCTGCACCGGGTCTTG
>JBJTUI010000657.1:0-4964 GCA_046080625.1 Elainella sp.
CTGCCTTGTAATTGCTCGGCAGTTTCCTTGAACAGCGATTTGAGCGACTCGCTCAGTTGAAGGATGTCTGCTTTCATCCGCTTTACCTGGAAACTCTGCTCCTCATGATTATAGGATACTTTATTGCTTGGAGTGCTCTAAAGCAAAAAAGAATCTTTGCGATCGGCGTTTTTGGTGGAGACGCGGTTAGAATTAGCAGTCATTAGATGCTGGCCCTTAGTAGAGCCCTGCTTAACCTGTTTTAATGAACCTGCTTTAACACTTCCTCAATCAGCTATGTCTGCCACAACCGATCGTTCTGCGATTCCGCCGTTTGGCCAGTCTTTTATTCCGCCCGATCAGTCTGCGGTTCCAACCCCTGCCTCGGATGCGGCGGCGGGTCATCACCCAGCAGCGGGTCACAATCCGGCGACGGGCAAGGCACTCGGCCCACTGATTGAGCTGGAGCAGGTAACGAAAATTTATGAAAACGGCTGCCGAGCGCTGCTGGGCGTCAACCTGCGGGTGAAACGGGGCGAGTTCCTGTTTGTTACGGGACCTTCGGGCTCGGGCAAATCGACCCTGCTGAAACTGCTCTACGGCGAGGAAAAGCCCAGCCAGGGCGAAGTTACGGTGAATGGCACCGCCCTATCTAACCTGAAGGGCGATCAGCTGGCGAAACTGCGACGGCAGATCGGAATTGTGTTTCAGGACTATAAGCTGATTCCACGTCGCACGGTCAGCGAAAACGTGGCGTTTGTGCTTTGGGCCCAGGGCTTCACGCGCAAAGAAATCCATCGTCGCCTGCTGCCAACCCTGAAAATGGTGGGGCTTCAGGATAAAATCCACTGCTTCCCGGAAGAGCTCTCGGGCGGCGAACAGCAGCGGGTCAGCATTGCCCGAGCCGTGGTCGGCACCCCGCCGATTCTACTGGCCGACGAACCCACCGGCAACCTCGACCCCGATAACTCCCACCAGGTGATCAAGATTTTGCAGCGGCTGAACGCGATTGGCATCACCGTGATCATCACTACCCACGACGAACAGCTCGTGCGCCAGTCCCATTGTCCGGTGGTGCAGATTCGGGACGGGCGGTTGTTGAGGGTGAGGGGGTAGGGGGGTGGGGAGATGAGGGGATGGGGAGATGGGGAGGTAGGAGGTGGTTCTGAACTCTACCGAGATAGGCGGGGCTGTAGATAACTTTGTGTTGTTGCGGTGCCTAACTTGTCTGTAGACCTGATCAATACAGACCTGCCCGATATAACCTGCCCGTTAAGCCCACAGTTGACTCCCAGGCAAAGCCCGTTTCAAGCCGAAGCAATTAGAAATACACCCCATCTCCCCCATCTCCCCCATCTCCCCACTCCCACTCCCACTCCTACAGCTTCGACGGCTCCTCTGCCACTCCCAAAATCTGCGGGATCGTCCGGTTGGCGCGAATGCGGTCGAAGGTGCCTTTGATGAAGCTGGCGATCGGGACGGCGATGAACAGGCCCAGGGCTCCCTTGAGCTTGAAGCCGATGAAGACCGAAATCAGCATCCAAACCGGGTTGAGACCAATCAGCTCGCCGACGATGCGGGGGCCGATTACGTTTTCGCACAGCTGGTTGACAATCACGGCGGCGGCCAGCACCTTGGCTCCTAACCAGAAATTTTGCAGCGATACCAGGATGCTGATCACCAGCACGGCTACTGAGCCGCCCAGGGGAACCAGCGTGCCTGCGCCGATTGTGAAGCCAAACAGCAGGGCCAAGGGCACGCCCAGAATGAACAGCACCACGGTTTGAACGCTGGCCACAATTGCCGCCAGAGTGGCCTGCCCCACGATATAGCGCTCGAAGTTGTCGGGCAAATATTCGCGCACCTGTTCGTTCCAAGTGCGGGGCAGCCAGCCCAGGATTCCGGTCCAGAGGGTTTGGCCTTTGAGCGTCAGAAATACGGCAAACACAACGGTGAGGAAGACGTTGACAATGCTGCCAATTGTGTTGAACAGCAGATTCACCACCTGTCGGGTCAGCAAGCGCAGGCTGCTGGTGAAGCGGTCTACCACCTGGGTGATGGCGCTACTGAGGTCGATCGGCAGCTGTTGGGCGGTGGCCCAGATTTCCAGGTCGTTGAGCTGTCGCCGTCCCGACTCGATCCATTCTGGCAACCGGGTCAACAGCTCGTTGGCCTGCTGCAAAATCAGCGGCCCCAGCACCAGCACCAGCAGAATCAACAGCAGCACAAACAGCAGAATCACCAGACCCACGGCGGCTCCGCGCTGGACACCCAGCTGCTGCAAAAACCGAATCGGGTAATCCAGCAGAAAGGCGATCAGGGTAGCGGCGATCAAAATGCTGACCAGCGGCTCCAGCTGATCGATCAGCAGCAAAAACAGCCAGCCGTTCAGAAAGATAATCGGAAAAATCAGGCCCAGGCTGGCCCAGCGAGGCAGTTTAGCAGCAAACTGAAACATGGCTAATCAGGGCGAGAGAATTGGGCGTGATGCAACTGCCCTTAGAATGCCATAGTCCGCGCCAAGATGACATCCTGCGGCAGACCAGATTGGGAGTTAGCGATCCTGCTGTCTGGCAATTTGCCGGGAGCGCCGCCTAGTTTACCGCCTCTGCTGCTGCTGCTGCTTTCTTCACGCCTTCCGTGTTGCCCTGCTGGGCATAGAGATCGCGGGCCTGTTCGAAGGCGCGCTGGGCTTCCCGGTTACGCTCGCGGCCCTGTAGAGCCACCCCGAGCTGGTAATAGGCATCGGCGTCTTCCGGCTCCAGCTCGATCAGCTTGCGGTAGGCCACGATCGCCCGCAGGTAGTCCTGCTCTTCCAGGTAGAGTTCGCCAAGCTCCAAATGGGCTTCTCGCAGCCGAGGTTGAATCGCAGCTGCTTTCTCGTAGGCGGCAATTGCCTGGGGCAGATTTCCCTGGGCCCGGTAGACATCGCCTAGCTGGAGCTGAATCGTGCCGTTGCGGGGTTCCAGAGCCGCAGCCCGTTCCAGAGCCGCCATGCCGTTGGCCACATCGCCTGTATTCAACAGCGCCACTCCCAAATTGAGCTGCACCGTGCTGCTGCGCGAATCGAGCGTCGCGGCTTTCCGGAACATCTCCAGGGCCTCGCTGTACTGTTCCTGCTGAAGATAGGCCGAGCCAATCGATTCGTAGAGGCGAGCATTGTTGGGATTGTTGGCCAAAACCTGCCGATAGGCTGCAATTGCCCCATCGTAGTCGCCCGATCGCGACAGGACGACCCCCAGCCCCAAGTAGGCTTCGAGATCGTTGCGGCGCAGCTGAATCGTGCGGCGGTAGGCGTCGGCAGCTCCTGCGTAGTCCTGCAAGTTGGCCCGACAAAAAGCCAGGGCGTAGTAGAAATCAGCATTGTTGGCATCCAGCGCCACGGCCTGCTCATAGGCTGCTACCGCCGCCTCAAAATTGTTCTCACGGGCGTGCAAAAAGCCGAGGGCCGAGTGGATGCGGGCGTTTTCTGGGTCGAGTCGGGCCGCTTCTTCGTAGGTAGCAATTGCCGCATCGATCTGACCCGCATCGACCTGGTCGCGGCCCTGGGTCAGCAGGTCATTCAGGCGCTCTTCATCGGCGGGCTGCTGTAACGTGCGGGCCTGGGCCAGATAGAGAACCGCCTGGGGAGCGGGCTGGAGTAGGGGGTTTAATTCTGAGAAACTCAGGGAGGAAACCGCAGTGATTTGAGCCACACTACCTTGAGCCACACTACCTTGAGCAATACCGACCTGAGCCGTACCCATCAGAACTCCCGAACCGAATAGACCTGCTGTTGTCCAGCGAATCATACTTCTCACAGGACTTCCCACAGTTAAATGCAGGGATGATAATTCCATTGAACCAATCTGGGCGCATGGGCGCTTGTGAGGACAATAGATGATTCTAGCAACAACTGACGTCATTCAAGGGGCAATTGTCGAGGCCCACCTCGGTGTGGTCACGGCAGAGGTCGTATATGGTTCCAACGCGATTCGCGATTTCTTTGCTGGGATTCGTGACATCATCGGCGGGCGCACCGGCAGCTATGAGCGAGTGTTTGAACGGGGCCACCGGGATGCTCTGGCCGAGTTAGAACAGCGGGCCAACGCGCTGGGAGCCAATGCGGTATTGGGCATCAAAATGGACACGGGTTCGATTGAAGTGGGTGAAACTGGAACTCTGCTGTTGATTACCGCTACGGGCACCGCAGTGCGATTGCGCAACGACCGGTAGGAATTGGGTTCCCAGAACTGAGTCCCCAGAACAGGGTTCCCAGAACTGAACCTCAAGCTGGGGCAATCTCAGGGTGAATAATTCCTGAATAGGGAGATTTACACCTGAACAATCCAATAATCTGCCCTTAGCAGGACTGTGAATCGCTGCTCGTTAGGCAAGATCAAGCCAGTAACCCTTACTCCAGAGACGCCCCCGGTTTTATGCTGGGGGCTTTTTTAGAGCTATAGGGCTATGGCCTTACTGAGGACGCGCCTCCCGACCCGAAGCTCCTGTAACCTCGTCCTAACCCACAAGACTACAGAGCTTTCAAGAACTGCTTTAGAAAGGGCCACCCCCTCTGCCTGGAGGTACTCGTGTAGGGCTCCGGCATATCAGCTTTCACACTCATAGCGATTTTCATTTCAGTTAGCTAAAGGAGGGGGTGTGGGGGCGGTGCCAGCAGGGGCGTAACCCCTGCACCCACTGCTAATTCGTGGTTTATTGATCTGAAAACTGCTGTAAACATACAGAGACTGAAGGGGGGAAGAGCTTGCCCCTCCCCCTCTTTCCTCTCTCAAACAAGAGCGTTCCTTAATGCGAAATAGACATGGACCTGCCTGCCTGACACATCTCAGTAAAAGAAGAAAAGGGTTCTTCCAGAATTGCCGTGGTTGCCACTAGATATGGAATTTAGTCATTTCCAGGAGATGAACCGCTTCAGGTTGAACCAAAGCGTTCATAGCCCCGCAGATCGAGGGTTAAGCGCTGAAAAATCCGTTTGACATCAA
>JBJTUI010000658.1:0-2913 GCA_046080625.1 Elainella sp.
AGAATCAGCGAGAGCGGATCAAGTCGCGCATACCAGGGGAACGGCTGGTCTTTGATCGTCTGCCAGGTTTGCTTGAGGATTTCCGCCTGGACATGGTAATCCTGCAAGCCAGACGGTTCCCCATTGAACTTGAGAAATAGCGTGATGCGATGGGGCGTTTCGCTGGTTGAAGTCAGCCAGCAGGGAAAGCTGTTGTCCTGGTGGGGATCGGGGGTAGGTTTGACCGAGATCTGATGGGCGCGAATTCCGATATCGGCTAAATCAGCAGGAATTGCTTCCACAACAGTGAGGCTAATTCCCCAATCGACTGCTTTAACTGTATCAGGCCCAACGGAGATCGCCTGGGAAAAGTTTTTGCATCCCGTAAGCTGAGCAACCCGAACAGTTTTAGGATGCTCGAAGATACGCTGTTTGGTATCAAAAGCGATTGGCTTACCACCTGACATCACCATTAAATTTGCGCAAATTCGGTAGGCTTCCTCTAAATTATGGGTAACGAATAGGGTGATGCCGGGATAAGTTGCCAGAGTTTCGACTAGCTGCCGCTCCATCTGGCTGCGCAAATGGGTATCCAGGGCCGAAAACGGCTCATCGAGCAGCAGGGCTTCGGGTTCGGTTGCCAGGGCTCTGGCCAGGGCCACCCGCTGCTGTTGTCCCCCCGAGAGCTGGTGGGGGTAGCGGTCTTCCATGCCCTGGAGCTGCACCAGCGCCAGCTGTTGTTTAATCCGCTGCTTCTGGAGATTCGGGGGCAGTTTTTGCAGGCCGAAGGCGATATTTTGGGCGACGGTCATGTGGGGAAACAGGGCGTAGTTCTGGAAAACCAGGCTGACCTTGCGTTCATGGCTGGGCAGGTTGATGCCACGCTCTGAGTCAAACAGGGTCTGGCCGTTCAGTACAATCCGCCCGCTGGTGGGGGTTTCGACCCCGGCAATGCAGCGCAGGGTCATGCTTTTACCGGAACCCGATCCGCCCAGAATTCCCAGGGTTTCCTGACGGGCCGTGAAGGCGGTATCGAGGCTGAAGCTGGCCAGCTGTTTCTGGATCTTAACCGCCAGTCCGGCCTGATCGTCTGGCTGGGATTTGCTCCACTGCAGCAGTCGGGCCGATTCGCTGCCCCTGCCGCCCCGATCCACCGGCTCATCCGATTCCACCAGTCCGGGCCTGCCCTTGATCCGCTGCTCATACTGCTTCTGCCAGAGGTTAACGGCAATGATCCCGGTCAGCGAGATCGTCATGATCACCAGCACCCAGAGCCAGGCTTCGTTCATCGCCCCTGCCTCAACGGCGAAGTAGATTGCCATCGGAATGGTTTGGGTACGGCCAGGGATATTGCCTGCCAGCATCAGCGTCGCGCCAAATTCTCCCAGGGCGCGAGCAAAGGCCAGCATTGTACCCGCCAAAATTCCTGGCACCGACAGGGGCAGCAGCACCCGCCAGAAGATGCGGCGCTTGGAAGCCCCCAGGGTTTGGGCGACTTGCAGCAGGCTGGAGTCTACCTGTTCAAATGCGCCCAGGGCGGTTTTATACATCAGCGGAAAGGCCACGACCGTAGCCGTAATCACGGCGGCATACCAGGTGAAGACAATTGTGAAATCAAACCAGTTCATCACCTGTCCCAGCGGCCCGTTACGGCCAAACAGCAGCAGCAGCAGAAACCCGACCACGGTGGGCGGCAAAATCAGGGGCGAAACAAAAATGCCTTCAATGATTGACTTCCAGCGTCCCCGATAGCCCAGCATCCAGTAGGCCGCAGCGATGCCAGCAAAGAAGGTGGCGACTGTGGCTAGTCCGGCGGTTTTGAGGGAGATCCAGAGGGGGGAGGTGGGGGGCATGGGGAGGTGGGGGGATGAGGAGGTGGGGGAGGTGAGGTTAGCGGCCTGCGGGGGCGGTGGTGACGATGCCGAAGCCGTATTTTTTGAAGATGTCTTGGGCCTGTTGACTTTGCAGGAACTGGGCGTAGGTGCGGGCGGCGGCCTGGTTGCGGCTGGCGGAAATCACGGCCATCGGGTAAATAATTGGGGAATGCAGATTGTTGGGTGCGGTGGCGACCTGTTTCACCTGATCCGAGATTTTGGCGTCGGTGGTGTAGACGACGCCAGCGTCGGCGTTGGCGCTTTCAACGGAGGCCAGCACGTTGCGCACCGAGTTGCCGTAGACAAATTTGGGCTGGAGCTGATCCCAGATGTTGAGATTTTTAAACAGTTCTTCGGTGTATTGGCCCACGGGCACGCTGCGGGGCTCGCCGATCGAGATCCGACGGACGTTGGAGTTGGTCAGCTGCTGGAAGCTCGTCAGCCCCAGGGTCGAGCTGTTGGGCACAACCAGCACCAGATTGTTGGTCAGCAGGTTCTGGCGGGTATCGACCACAATCAGGCTTTTCTCCTGGAGGGCGTCCATCTGGCGGGCGGCGGCGGAAATAAATACATCAACGGGCGCGCCCTGCTCGATCTGCTGTTGGAGGGGGCCAGAGGCCGCGAAGTTGTAGCTGACCGTGATCCCAGAGTTGGCCGACTCAAACAGGGGATCGAGCTCCTCCAGGGCGTTTTGCAGACTGGCGGCAGCGGCGATCAGCAGGCTCGCGGATTGGGCGCTAGCGGGGGCAGGCGGGAGCAGCTTAACGCCAATTGCCAGCAGCAGGGTAGCCAGAAAGCTGCTCATCCAGGTGAGAATAGGTCTTCGGTTCATAGAACTTGAATCGAGAGGGTGGGGTTGGTATGGTAAATTCAAGCGCCCGGTTGATGATTTGAGCGCTAGAATTAAGTTCAAGAAGCACTATACCAACTTTGTACCAACTTATTTGGTATCTTATATGCCAAGAAAAGCCCAAGGCTGGATCACGTTTCAATCTTCGGAGGAGGAACGGCAGATTCTGGAGCAGGTTTGTCAGCAGACCCAGCGCACCAAAACGGAGAT
>JBJTUI010000659.1:0-16689 GCA_046080625.1 Elainella sp.
AGACTAACCGGATGATTTGCCCAGATGTGCCAGATTGCAGACTGTGCCAGATTAACAACTATCCCTGTGAAAACCTCGCATACTGCATAAAGTGAAAGCCCTGGTCCCTATATCTAAGAGAAGCCCTATCTTCAGTCCAACCCCAAACCGACTCTAAATCGACCCATGACTGCGACGCCAATCAATTTTCAAATCAATTTAACGGAACCCAGCAAGACCGTGACTCAGGGTGTGGATACGACAGCTGATCCGACCAAGGCTGGTGCGAGAGCAATTGTGGCGCGGGGCGTGGAGATGGTGTTTCAAAGCGGCTCCCAGCGGTTCCAGGCTCTAAAAAACATCAATCTGGACGTGTATCGGGGTGATATTCAGCTGCTGATGGGGCCATCGGGCTCCGGCAAAACCACGCTGCTCTCGATTTTGGGTGGCATCCTCACCCCCACTACAGGCAGTGTCTCGCTGCTGGGCCAGGATCTGACCCGGATGTCCCGCTCCCAGCTGGCCCGGTTTCGGCTGAAGAATATCGGCTTTATTTTTCAAGAATTTAACCTGTTTCCGGCCCTGACGGCCCTGGAAAACGTGGTCGTGGCCCTGGAAATGAAGGGCGTTAAGGGCCGGGCTGGCCGCCAGGAGGCCATGCGGCTGCTGGAGCAAGTCGAGCTGAGTGACAAGGCCAACAGCCTGCCCCGCGATCTGTCGGGCGGCCAAAAACAGCGGGTGGCAATTGCCCGCTCCCTGGCTGGCGACCCCCATTTCATCATGGCCGACGAACCCACGGCAGCTCTAGATTCGCGCAGCGGTCAGGCCGTGGTGGCCCTGCTGCGTCGGTTGGCCAAAGAGCAGCACCGCACGGTGGTGATGGTGACCCACGATGCCCGGATCATCGAAGAGGCCGACCGGGTCGTGCATATTGAGGACGGCGTCTTGCAATCGACCCAGCTGGGCGGCGGCGGTCAGACCCAGCTCGTTTAGCCCGATTGATTTAGCCTGCTTAGCCTGCCAAGGAGTCTCTCAAGGTCTGCTCCAGGGAGCGGGGCCGCCAGCCGAGTTCCTGACGGGCCTTGTCGCCCTTCACCCGCACACAGCGGTCGTAGATGTAGTGGACCCGTTCGCGGCTGATCGGCGGCTGCCAGTTGAACAGGCGGCCCAGCGGATCGAGCAGATTGCCCACCAGTCGGACAATTGGCTCCGGCACTTCCCAGGGCGTCGGGACGCCAGTTTCCCGGCTGATGAAGCCAAACATCTCGGCAGTGCTCATCTCGCCGGTTGAGATGATGTAGTGGCTGCCCGGCGCGGCCCGCTCAACAGCTAGCAGCATCGCGGCCACCAGGTCGTCTACGTGGACAAAGCCGGTAATCCGCTGGCCGCCCGCCCAGACCTTGAGCTTGCCCTTGACAAAGTTCCGCAAAATCGGGCCAAAGTGGGGGTCATCGGCCCCGTAGATCCCAGAGGGCATCAGGCTAACCGCAGGCAACCCCTGGGCGGCAAACTGATCCACGAGCTGCTGGGCCTGGTATTTGGTGCGGTCGTAGGCCGAGGAGAAATCCTGCTGCTGGCGCTGGAAGGTTTCGTCAATCACGCGGCCCTGGGTATCGCCATAGATGCCAATTGTGCTGCAATAGACCAGCTTGCTGACCCCGACAGCCTGGGCCGTTTCCAAAACCGCGCGGGTGCCCTCGACGTTGATTCGGGCCATTTTAGCCGCATCGACGATGCCCAACTCCACGTAGGCCGCCGTGTGAAATACCCAATCACATCCAGCCATGCCGGTTTGCAGCGCCGCTCGATCGGTGATGTCGCCGTAGACGAGCTGGGCCTGACTGCCAGCCAGCCGGGACAGATCGCTTGTCTGGCGCACCAGCGCCACAACCTGATGGCCCTGGGCCTCCAGCGCCTTGACGAGATGGGAGCCGGTAAAGCCGTTAGCGCCCGTAACGAATGCTTTCATGCAGAAGTTTCTAAGTAGCTGGGCTTGATTAAATCGAAGCGGGTCCGAGGGGAATCCAGGGGGCAGATCCTCTGTTAAGGGCTGCGCCCCCAAACCCCCATCATCCTACAAAAGTTTAGGCTAGAGACTTTTCGTAGATCCGGTAGGTTTTGCAAACCTGGCCGCCCGCCGCCTCGGTCAAGCGCCTGGAAGCCGAGTTGCTTTCAAACACATAGCCCAATTCGGCCCGCTTGTAAGGTTTGCCCTTCTTGAGGCCGCCTCGCATTCCCAAATAGATCAGGGCCAGGGGCACCATTTTGCGGCGATATTCCGGCAGGGCGCAGAACAGCACGACCCGGCCCTGGTCAATCTGACGGCGATACCAGAGAAACTTCAGGGTGCCGATCAGATCCAGCTTGCCGTTGATATGCTTCAGGGCAATATTGAAGTCGGGCAGGCCCGTGAAATAGCCGACCAGCTTGCCGTTGTCTTCGGCCAGGGGAAATAGGTCCGGGTCCATCAAGCTTTGAAACGAGCGGGCCTCTTCCAGAAATTCTTCTTCTGTGCGGGGTGTGGCGCTGTAGTTGTTGGCAAACATCTGGGTGGTCAGCCGGTAGACGCTGCGGGCATCCTCCTCAAACCCTTCCCCCTTGGTGCGAATCGGTCGAAAGGTCACGCCCGACTTGCAGGCAATCCGGTAGGACTTCTCGAACTCCTCCGGCAGCTGTGTCGTTAGGGGAAAGTTATAGGAATAGGCGTCCTGGGCCTTGACCCAGCCGTGGCGCTCGACAAACTCCGGGTAGTAGGGCGGGTTGTAGGGCATCAGGAGCACCGGCGGACTGTCGAAGCCCTCCACCAGAAACAGGCAGCCGTTGTGGGTGGAAAGGTCAATCGGCCCGCGAGCCAGGGTCATGCCCTGTTGACGCAGCCAGTCGCAGGCGGCATCCAGCAGCGCCGCAGCGACATCGTAATCGGGGATGACTTCAAAGAAGCCAAACAGCCCTACCTGCTGGCCTTCCCGCTCAATCAGGCGGTCGTTGATTGCAGCCACGACCCGGCCTGCCACTTCACCGTCCTTCAGGGCAATCAGCTGCTGAAGCCTGCCGTACTGGAAAAACGGGTTGTCGGGCTGGAACTGTTTGGCGACGCTGCTGCGAAACGGCTGCACCCAGTTGGGATCTTGGGCATAGACCCGCCGGGGCAGGTCGAGAAACTGGTCCTGCTCAGCTGCGGTCTGGACCGGTCGTACCTGAATTACCCCAGTTGCTCCAGTTGCCTCAACTTCCACTGGCGTCACACCCCTAAGCGCGATATTTGCGGAACAGCAGCGTTACGTTGTGGCCGCCAAACCCAAACGAGTTGGACATGGCCACCTCCACCGGCAGCTGGCGGCTCTGGTTAGCCACATAGTCCAGGTCGCAGGCTGGGTCAGGATTGACCAGGTTGATCGTTGGCGGCACCTGATCGTGGGCCACCGCCAGCACCGAAGCTACGGCCTCAATTCCACCCGAACCGCCCAGCAGATGGCCCGTCATCGACTTGGTAGAGCTAACCACCAGCCGGTAGGCATGTTCGCCAAACACGGTTTTGATTGCCGCCGTTTCGTTCGGGTCGTTGACCGGCGTGCTGGTGCCGTGGGCGTTGATGTAGCTGACCTGGTCGGGCGTGACGCCCGAATCCTTCAGGCAGAGCGACATGGCCCGAGCCGCCCCTTCGCCTCCCGGGGCAATGTTGGTCATGTGGTAGGCGTCGCAGGTCATACCAAAGCCGACGACTTCGGCGTAGATTTTGGCTCCCCGGCTCAGGGCATGCTCCAGCTCTTCCAGAATCAAAATCCCGGCCCCTTCGCCCATCACAAACCCATCCCGGCCCTGGTCAAACGGACGCGAGGCGTGGAGCGGGTCGTCGTTGCGGGTAGACATGGCCCGGCAGGCGCAGAATCCGGCAAAGGAGAGGGGCGTCACTGCCGCCTCTGTGCCGCCGCAGATCATCGCCTGGACATAGCCGCGCTGCACCAGCCGAAAGGCGTCGCCAATCGCGTTAGAACCCGCCGCACAGGCCGTCACCGTGCAGTTGTTTGGCCCCTTTGCACCCACCTGAATCGCCGTTAGCCCCGCTGCCATATTGGCGATCATCATCGGCACCATGAACGGGCTACAGCGGTCTGGTCCCCGGTTCAGGTAGATCTCCTGCTGTTCTTCCATCACCTTGAGGCCGCCAATTCCGGTGCCAATCACCACACCCACCTGCTCGGCGTTCAGATCGTTGATCACAAAGTTGGCGTCCGCCAGAGCCTGCTTGCTTGCCGCCACGGCAAACTGGGCAAACCGGTCCATCCGCTTGGCGTCTTTGCGGTCCAGGTGATCTAGCGGATCAAAGCCCTTCACCTCGCCCGCAATCCGGCTATCGTGCTTGGAGGCGTCAAACAGGGTGATTTCAGCGATGCCGTTGCGACCGCTGATCAGCCCTTGCCAATATTCGGTTTGCGTATTACCCAGTGGGGTAATGGCTCCCAGACCGGTAACTACGACACGCTTTAATTCAGAACTCGTCATGACAGCAGTCTCAGGGGTATCTCACCCAAAAATGTATATCCCACAGGTATCGCGTTGGCATCGCGCTAGTATCGCACGGGTATCGCGCTGGGGGCGATCGGTATGTGACAACCGGCAGTTATGTGACAATCGGCAGTATAGTACAACCGGCTATGTACAGAACGGGTTAGCCCAAACAGCCTCAACCCTGAATTTTACGGATAACTGGCAGCCTAGCTCGCTAATACGGATTACTAGAATCAGCTGGCCAGTCAGATAGTCCGCTCCATCAAACTACTTGCTCAATCCGCTGATCTGCCCAATTATCTGCAAATACGGCTGTAAACGCCCCAATAGCTAGCTCGGTTGGAGCATTCTAGCTGCAGTTTGCTTCGGTGCCAGTCCTAATTCTGGCCCGGATTTGACCTGCACTTCAGCCTGTGTTTTGGCCCGTGCTTTGGCCCGGCACTTCTAGCACCATAAACACTGACTAAACGTTGTCATGACAGCCTTTGCTCCTGCATTACTGCCATGACAAGCAGGCCATGACAAGCAGACCATGGCAACCGCGTTAAGCCGCAACTTTATCTTGAATGTAGGACACGGCAGCCTGAACCGTGGCAATTCCTTCAGCGGCCTCGTCGGGAATTTCGATTTCAAACTCTTCTTCTAGCGCCATCACCAATTCCACGGTGTCGAGGGAATCAGCGCCGAGGTCGTTGGCAAAGCTGGCTTCCGGCTTGACCTCCTCGGGAGCAACGCTAAGCTGATCAGCGACAATTTTCTTCACCCGATCATAAATTTCTTCTTGGCTCATACCTGTTTCCTACACTCTATTCCTGTATGCAATCTATATGCAGTCTGGATGCCATCTGAATGCAGCCGTGCCCAGCTGATGCAGTTGTCCTGGGTTCACCAAGCCGTTAGCGGTCGAAACCGTCAGCCCGTTTTACCCAAACCCCTGCCCGAACCGGTGCCCAGACCAGTGTCCAGACTGGTGCTGCCCAAAACGGATATTACCACGTGCCAACCCTACCAACTGAAAGTCAGCAGCGGAGTTGTCACACGATTTAGGCATTCATACATATTAGAGCATCGCGTTTTCCTTTTAGCAGCAGGTGGGGAAAACTGTTGCAGTTGTTACGATTGGGCGGGAGTGGGGAGATGGGGAAGTAAGGAATGAAGCTGAGTGCGCGGTTGATCGGGACTGGGGACTAACAAGACTGGCTGTTGACAAGACTGTTCAGGTTGGCTATAGCGCTGTGAAACACAATGGTTGGTTCCACCCCCCATCTCCCCCACCTTCCCCATCTCCCCCATCTCTCCTAATCCAACTCCGACAGCTTAATCCTCGGGTCCACAACCTTCAAGGCCAGATCGGCCAGCAGGTTGCCCAGAATCAGCATCACGGCTCCCATCATCAGGCTGGCCATCACTAGGTAGAGATCTTGGGATTGCACGGCCTGGAGGGTGAGGCGGCCCAGACCGGGCCAGCTGAAGTAGTTTTCGGTGATGAAGGCCCCGCCTAGCAGGCTGGCAAATTCGAAGCCTAGCAGCGTGATCAGTGGGTTAACGGCGTTGCGCAGGGCGTGGACGTAGATCACCCGGTTTTCGGAGAGTCCTTTGGCCCGAGCGGTCTGGATATAGTCCTGCCGCAGCACGTCCAGGAATTCGCCGCGGGTGATTCGCTGCAATCCGGCAAAGCTGGTGATACTGAGGGCCAGGGTGGGCAAAACCAGATGCCAAGCGATGTCGAGCACCTTGCCAAGCGGGTTGAGGTCAGCGTGGTCGATGCTGGTCATGCCGCCTACCGGGAACAGGGGCGAGGTCATCTGGGCAAAAAACAGCAGCAGCAGGCCGGTGATCAGGGTGGGGAAGCCCTGGCCGATGTAGCTGACGACGCGCAGGAACCGATCCAGCAGGCGGTTTTGATGCACTGCGCCCAAGATGCCCAGGGGAATCGCAATTGCCCAGGTGATCACCAGCGAAGCCACCGACAGCAGCAGGGTGGCGGGCACTCGCTCCCAGAGCAGCGAACTGGCCGACCGCATGGCGTAGGAGGAGCTGGGGCCAAAATCACCCCGCGTCACCACCTGCCCCAGCCAGCGAAAATACTGCTCAACCACAGGCCGATCCAGGCCAAACAGCTTGCGGTAACGCTCCAGCGTCTCCTGGGAGATCTGGGGGTTCTGGCGCATCTGGTCCAGAAAATCTCCCGGCATCATCTGGGCCAGAAAAAAGCTGAAGGCCGAGGCCAGCAGCAGGGTGAGCAGGGCTTGCAGCACCCGCTTCAGGATGTAGCCCGCAGTCTCGCTCCTGGCAATCGCCACCAGGCGACTAATCAGGTCTTGAATTGGACTGGACGCGGAGGAGGTGGAGGTCATGGGGGTTGGAGGGAGAGGCCCAGTATTCTAGACCGAGAATTTTAGGCTCAATATTCTAGCAGCGACACAATCGGCACATCGGGCAGCAATTTGCGGCCTTCGAGCCCGGTTAGTTCGATGATAAAACCAAACCCGGCCAGTTCGCCGCCCGCCAGTTCCACCAGCTGCGCCGCCGCGTTAGCCGTACCGCCCGTGGCAATCAGGTCGTCCACAATCAACACCCGACTGCCGGGGTGAATCGCATCCTGGTGCATTTGCAAGCGATCGGAGCCGTATTCCAGCGCGTATTCCACCGTGTAGACCGAGGCGGGCAGCTTATTGGGTTTGCGCACGGGGATGAAGCCCGCATCTAGCTTGCAGGCAATCGGCACCCCAAAGATGAAGCCCCGCGACTCCATGCCAATCACATAGTCGGGATCGAGATCCTGGCACTTTTCCACCATGCTATCGATGGTGTATTGCAAGCCCTTGGGGTCGCGCAGCAGGGTGGTAATGTCGCGAAACAGAATACCAGGCTGGGGAAAATCGGGAATGTCGCGAATCAGCGCCTTGAGATCCATAGAATTAGAATTACCGCAGAGTTATCGCAGATGAGGGGAGACTGGATGAGCGTGAGCACCAGCCGAATTCCTGCATATCCTATCAGGTTTTCCTGGCTAAACCGCTACTCCCGAATCCCAGAGAAATTCTCGAACCAGCCCTTGCGGCGGAAATAGAGCACGAGCGACAGGGCAATTAGCGCCATCACAGCCAGACAGAGGGGATAGCCCCAATACCACTCGAGTTCGGGCATGTTCAACGGCGAGGCATCGGTATCAAAGTTCATGCCGTAGACCCCGGCGATAAAGGTGAGGGGAATGAAAATTGTCGAGACAATTGTGAGAAACTTCATGACCTCGTTCATCCGGTTGCCCACAGAAGAAACGTAGACATCCATCAGGCTGGAGGCGACCTCTCGATAGGTCTCAACCATGTCGATCACCTGCACCGTGTGGTCGTAGCAGTCGCGCAAATAGACCCGCACCTCATCGCTGATCAGGGCGTTGCCGTCGCGAATCAGGCTGTTGATTGCGTCTCGCTGGGGCCAGATGGCGCGCCGCAGCGACAGAAGTTCGCGCTTGATTCGGTGAATTTTCTCAAGGCTCTGGCGAGTTGGGTTCTCAACTACTTCATCTTCTAGTTCTTCTAACAGTTCACCGTAATCTTCCAGCACTGGAAAGAAGCCGTCGATGATGGCGTCAATCAAGGCATAGGCCAGATAGTCAGCCTGGTGTTGGCGAATCGAACCTTTAGCCATACGAATTCGGTCGCGCACCGGGCCAAAGCAGTCGAAGTCTGGTTCCTCCTGCACCGTGAGCAGGTAGTGTTGGCCCAGAATCAGGCTGACCTGCTCGGCCACAAAGCCGCCCCGAGCCGTTTCGCGCGGCGTCACCATTCGGGCAATAAACAGCACCTGCTCTTCAAATTCGTCTACCTTGGGCCGCTGCGGCACGTTCACCACATCTTCCAATACCAGCGGATGCAGGGCAAAAACATGGCCAATTCGCCGCAGGATTTCCTCGTTGCCCAGCCCCTGCACGTCTACCCAGGACACCGACTCCTTATCGAGGTAGGGCACGCAGTCTTCCGGCTCGTCGATCTTGATCCGAACGGCATTATTTTCGCTGTAGTCGATCAAAAAAATCGTTGGCGGAGAGGCATCTTCTTCAATGGCCAGGGTGCCGGGAATGCTGCCCGGTTCATCGGCAAAATATTCAAAGTAGTCGCTATCGTCCTCATCCTCTAGGTCCAGGAAGGGTACTGGGTAGGTAGAAACGGCCTCGGCATTGAGAGATTGGGACGATTTACTAGTCATGGCTGCGCTCACAGTGAGGACTAGGGTGA
Organism: Elainella sp.; assembly: GCA_046080625.1. Taxonomy (GTDB): domain Bacteria; phylum Cyanobacteriota; class Cyanobacteriia; order Elainellales; family Elainellaceae; genus Elainella. The sequence goes on from JBJTUI010000659.1 coordinate 8,730, forward strand.
TTCTACTCAATTCATCGTGGAGAGCGGTAGTCTATGCAAAACCCAGGATTCAGGATCAGACCGAAAGGTTTGATTGTCTCAATAATTGTTTCAATAATTGTCTCGAAATTTGGCTCAGAATTAGGTTTCGCCTATAGTATTACTTATAGTTTGATGTAGCTATAAACACCTATGCGAAGACGCGATCCGCAATATTGCTGGGTTGTTCTATCAGCCGGTATTTCTGGGGGATGCTGGCTTTTTCAAGCAGGTAGGGTGCTCTAATAGGAGCGCAGGAACTGAGTTTCTGCCTGGGAGCGCAGTGATGGGTAGCACCAGTCCCCATGTTCCCGGACTGCGTCCAAACCAGCCCAGCTTACTGGCTCATAGATTTCACGCATGGGTTTTACGGCGCATAGGTTTTACGGCGCATAAGTTGAGGAGCATCTAGGTCTAGCAGATTAGAGCAGCCATCCCCAGCGGAGCCTGCTGTCGGTCATTTCCTGAATTTCGTTTTTGAGGATTCAGCCATGTTTCCAGATCCATTTCAGCAGATGCCTGCCGCTGCCACCAATCAGGTGCAGCAGGTTCGTGGCTCCAACTTCACCTACCTGTTGCCGCCAGGCTGGTTTGTGGGTGAAGAGGGCAACTATAGTCTGTCTCTGCGGTCTCGCGACTTCCGGGCCGGGATTACCGTCTTTGGCCAGAGCGGCATGATGTATCCGATGACTCCAGACCAATATGCCTATCAGGTCATGACCAGCGTCATGCGGTTATCGAACGTCCAGTTTAGTCAGCCCCGACCCATTCAACCCATGCCGGGCTGTACCCAGGCGATGATCCTGGAAACCCTCTACCCTGTTGCGATGCCAAACGGTGCGTTTATGGCCCAGGGCATTGTCGTGAGCAATGTGGCCATTGGCTACAACCAGTGTGATGCCGTGATGACGCTCGTGGCGGCTGATACAGCCCTCTGGCCCCAGTATCAGAGCTGGTTGCCTCAAGTGGGCTTGGCCGCCTGCAACACGGGACCAGACCCCTACGGTCGCACCAGTATGGCTGGCGTAATTCGCGGGATTGCCGTCCAGGATCACCAGGCCTACACTGCCTACAGCCAGTGGTCGAATCACCTCTGGCAACAGGTTACCGATGACCGCAACGCCTCAATAGACAGACAGCAAGACGCCCTGGGGCAGACTTTGACAGGGCAAGTCTGGGTCAACAGTCGCTATGACGGCAGGTCAACGCGCCAATCAACTACGCCAGCCGTGATCTGGGAGAGCCGCGACGGACGGCGCATTGCTTCGGATGACCCCAGCTTTGACCCACGCACCCCCATCGACAGCGACTGGCGACGCCTGCGCTGACCGTAGAGTTAATAATCCTACGCTTATTACAGCGGTTTTCAGATCATCAACCACGGATTAATAGTGGGGTGCAGGGGCACTGCCCCCACACCCTCTCCTTAGAGCTATTGCTGACTGGGGTGACTGTAGCAGGAGTGACCGCTGGCAGGGCAGATAGATTCTTTAGGGCGCAAACTTGTTAAGATATGTAAAGCCCTTAGCGCAGATTTGACCATGCTGACCGAAGCGCCTGCCGATTCCCAAGCCCAATTTCCGGCTGTCCAGCCAGAGTCTAGCCTGGAGCCGCTTCCGGCTGGCGGTGACGACCCGACCCAGTTTGACTGTAAAGAAGCCTGGTATCCGGTGCATTATGTCGAAGACCTGGATCGGACTCGCCCCACCAAATTCACGCTGCTGGGCCAGGATTTAGTGCTGTGGTGGGACGTGACAGCCCAGAGCTGGCGAGCTTTTGTCGATCAGTGCCCCCATCGGTTAGCTCCCCTGTCCCAGGGCCGAATTGCCGCCGATGGCTTGCTGGAATGTCCCTACCACGGCTGGGCCTTTCAGGGCGACGGCAGCTGCGACCGCATCCCGCAAGCGCCAGCAGACACAACGCCGGAAGCTTCCCAGCGAGCCTGTGTCCAGTCGTTTCCTACAGCGGTACGGCAGGGGCTGCTGTTTGTCTACCCCGGCCAGCCGGAGCGGGCCAGTCGGGTAGCGGTACCGGTGATTGAACCCATGGAGGATGAACCCGAGGGCTGGATCTGCCTCAACACCTTTCGCGACCTGCCCTACGATGCCCTGACGCTGCTGGAAAACGTGCTGGATGCCAGCCATGTGCCGTTTACGCATCACCGCTCGGTCGGCAATCGGGCCAACGCGGCTCCGGTAGAGCTGGAGGTGCTGGAGGCCGATAAACAGGGCTTCACGGGGCTTTGGGCCGAAGGGCCGCGCAAGGGTGCCCTAGGCCAGCAGCATAGCCGCTTTGTCGCGCCATCCCTGATGTGGCATGACCTGACCTCAAAACAGTTTGGCCGCACCATGACCGTGGTTTACGCCACACCAATCCGCAAAGGTGAATGTCGCGTATTTGCTCGCTTTCCGTTCAAGTTCTCCTCTAAAATTCCGGCGCTATTTATCAAACTGACACCCCTCTGGTATTCCCACATTGGCCAGAACAGTATTCTGGAAGATGATCAGATTTTTCTACATTTCCAGGAGCGCTATCTGGAGGCGGGCGGCGGCAGCGACCAGTTTACCAAGGCGTTCTATTTGCCGACTCGCGCCGATGCCTTTGTGACGCAGCTGCGCCAGTGGGTCAACCAGTTTGGGGCCGACCCGTTTCCTGGTCAGTCCCTGCCACCCGCCCAATCAGATGCGGCCCTGCTAGATCGCTACCAGTCCCACACGGTACATTGTCGGAGCTGTAGCCGCGCCCTTGCCAACCTGAAGCGCATCCGCCTGGGTGTTGCAGTGGCCGGAGCCGGACTCTGGGCCGGTTTACCGCTGTTGGGCCAACCGCTGGCCGCTACCCTGCTGGCTCTGGCTGCTGCCGCTGGCTGGTGGGGGCTGGGTCGATTTGAGCGCCGATTTTACGAAGGTCGGGCAGTGCCGCCTCGGAACTTACCGGAGAAGCAGACCCAATGAAACGCAGATGCAGCATTTAGACCAGCAGATGTTCGCTGATTAACTTGACTGTGCTGCTACAGTTCTAATAAATAGAAGGCTAAACCCAATGGATCTAGCCTTCATCTGACTTGGTGGCACTGCTTAGAATGGCTTACCTGAACCCATTAGAATTGGGGACCGATTAGAACCGGTAGGCCGCACCCACCTGGAAGCTAGCAGCTGTGTTGTTGCTATCCCGGAAGGCGTCGATGCCGATTTTAGCGTCGCCATACAGGGCCAGGTTGCGCTGCACCGCCGTTTCGATCCCAGCAGTGATCACCGGGGCGTCCTGATTGCCCAGGGGCGAGGGTTCATCGTCATTGACGGTGAAGGAATAGCCGCCGCCGACATAGAGGTTGGTGTTGGGGGCAACGCCAATGTCGTAGGTGACAAGCGGCATCAGGGCAGCATTATCGCCGTTGATCAGGGCCGCGCCGCGCAGAGAAATCGGCAGACGTGGGGAGTCGAGCCGCCCCTGGATGTTGCCGCCAAACACAGCATCGTTATCGTCCGGATCGCCGACCCCCAGCGAGGCACCACCCCCCAGATAGCTGCCGCTCATGCCGCGCTCGGAAAGGACTTGGGCCGAGGCAGGCCGGGCCAAAAATAGGGCTGGCAGAACAGCCAGGGTAGATAATAGCGAAATCGTGAGGAACTTAAACTTCATCATGGTTCTGAATCCTGTTGAAAATGCGAGCTAACGTGAAGTAGATAGTTTCATAAACGCTCTGCCTACACCAACCGTCTACACCAATCGGTTAACGACCAGCGCAGCCATGCGGGCAAATGCAAAATCATGAGAATGAGCGTTTACTGTTTTGCACTCAGCGGCTTCAGCGCTTGGAAGATCGAGTGCTTTAGTTATTCAGAAGCAAATGGCGGCAGAAAGGTTCCAGGATTTTGGGCAAATTCGTTAGCTGTTGGCCAACTCTGGAAGCGCGATCTCTCTTTAGATAGAGGGGCTTGAGCAGATCGTCGAATCAGTTATCACGGTTCTCAATTTGATTCTGATATCAGTTAAAATCTCTGATTGCTACCATTCCAATTGCTCTGTATGCTCAGTATAGTTCACAGAAATTTGAGTGTGTTTCAAAATCGCCCTACAGTAGTCTGTTTGGTAACTGGCACATATCCCCCAATTGGGTGAGAGTAACTCAACTGCGTCCCAGCAGCCGATCGACCGCAATCATCAGGTCGGGGAAGGCCAGCGGGGTCAGGCTACCGCGATTCAGAGACACCTGCGATGCGTAGCTGCCGTCAGTCGGGTCACGAAACACGACCAGCTTCATAGCCTGCAAATTCAGCACCCAATAGTCTGGAATTCCGGCAGTCGCGTAGATTTGGTTTTTGTTTTCCAGGTCTTTGCTGAGGCTGGAATCAGAGAACTCAATCAGCCAGAAAATATCCTCTGGATATGGATGGTGTTGAAGATAGACTGCAAGCGGGTGCGGAGCGACAATCGCCAGATCAGGCTCGGGCTCAGACTGGCTGTTAGGCAATGTGATCGGTTTGGCCTCGCGGATCAGGGCACGCTTGCCCAGGATGTCCCGCAGGTAATCTCCTGCCGCCTGTGAGTATGCCGCATGGTAGGTGCCTTCAGGAGCCATTTCAACAATTTCTCCATTTAATAGCTCAACGCGCCGGTTTGCTAAAATCCCAGCTGCAATCATGCGGTGATAGTCCTCGACCGTCCATTTTGCGGTTACGATTGCCATTGCTCTACCGGATAACCCGACCGTTTCTATCTCATTTCTATTTTGCGGGAAATTGGGGCAAAGATCTCTGCCTCAGCTACCAGCCTCAGCTCTGGCTTAGATCTTGGAGGAATCCGAATTGCGCCAAAGGGTCATCTTCTCTGCGACAATTCAACCATCTGCTTTGCGGGAGTCTGCTTTGCGGGAGGCAGGGCCGCAGGACGGTCACGGGTGGAGAGGAGAAAGCAATGCGGACCGCGATTGTGCATGAATGGCTTGTTACCTACGCGGGCTCCGAGCGGGTCGTGGAGCAGATGCTGGTGGTGTATCCGGAGGCCGACCTGTTCAGTCTGGTCGAGTTTTTGCCGCCAGAACTCAAGTTTTTCATTCAAAACAAGCCCGTCACGACTTCGTTTTTGCAAAAGCTGCCCTTCGCCAATCCCCGCTTCCGCACCTATCTACCCCTGATGCCGTTGGCCATTGAGCAGTTCGACCTGTCGGAATACGACCTGGTTTTGACCAGCAACCATGCCGTGGCCAAGGGCGTCCTCACCCGCTCCGACCAGCTCCAGATCTGCTACGTGCATACGCCGGTTCGCTACGCCTGGGATTTGCAGCAGCAGTATTTAAAAGGAGCCAGGCTAGATCGGGGGCTGAAGGCCAGCTTCACCCAGCTCGTGCTCCACTACCTGCGCCTCTGGGATGCCACCAGCGCCAGCCGGGTCGATCACTTTCTGGCCAACTCCCACTACGTCGCCCAGCGGATCCGCAAAACCTACCGCCGCGAGGCCGAGGTGATCTACCCGCCCGTAGCCGTGGAGCGGTTCCAGCCCCAGACCCAGCGGGATGACTTTTATTTTGTCCTGTCGCGATTTGTGCCCTACAAGCAGGTGGGGCTGATCGTCGAGGCGTTTAACCAGCTCGGCCTGCCGCTGATTGTGGTGGGCGACGGGGCCGAGCGCGAGCGGCTCAAGGCAATGGCCCGGCCCAACGTCACGATTTTGGGGCACCAGCCAGAGGCGACGGTGATTGACTTGATGCAGCGCTGCAAGGCGTTTGTGTTTGCGGCGGCAGAGGATTTTGGGATTTCGCTGGTAGAGGCCCAGGCGGCAGGGGCTCCGGTGATTGCCTATGGCAAGGGCGGCGCGGCAGAAATCGTCCGGCCAGGGACGGGGCTGCTGTTTGGCGAGCAGAAGCTAGAGAGCCTGGTTGAGGCGGTGAAAACCTTTGAAACCGGCAGCCTGGAGTTTCCGGCAGACAAGCTGCGCTACAATGCCGAGCGGTTTGGCCCCGAGCGTTTCCGCCAGCAACTTTCTGCCTATATCGAGCGCAAGTACACAGAATTTCGACACGATGCCCTACAGTATTAGCGTGAGGAGTGATCAAATGCAATGCAACTTAACCGGACGCTATCTCCGACGCTTGTGGCGTTAACGATTTCGACACGCTCTTGGCCCACCTATGTGGTGATGGTAGGGTCAGACCTGCTGGCCCTGGTGTCTGCCGCCCTGATTGCGGTCCATACCCGACTGGCTCTGGAAGGCCAGTTCCACCCCTCGCTCTACTGGCAGCTGTTTCCAGTATTGGGGCTGTTTCTGGCGGCCTACGCGCTGGTTGGGCTCTATCCGGGTGTGGCCGTGAGTCCGGTAGACGAAATGCGCTGGATCTGCCTGACCACGACCCTGATGTATATGGTGCTGGCCGCAATGATCTTTATGCGGCGTGAGGGTGAGATCTATTCGCGGGGCGTGTTCTTGATGGCCTGGCTGCTCTCGGTCAGCCTGGTGATTTTGTTTCGGGCGCTGGCGCGGCTGGCCTTTGCCCGCAAGCGCTGGTGGGGCTACCCGGCGATGATTCTGGGCGCAGGCACCACGGGCCGGATGGTGATTCGTACCCTGAAGCGCCGCCCCGGAATTGGCCTGAAGCCGGTTTTGGTGCTGGACGATGACCCGGAAAAGCATGGCTCCTTGCAGGGTGTGCCCGTGGTGGGCGGCGTCGAACTGGCCCCCGGACTGGCCCGCACCCGCAAAATTCCCTACGCCATCGTCGCCATGCCGGGCGTGCCGCGTGACCGAGTGCTGGAGCTGCTGGAGCGCTACGGCAGCAGCTTCGCCCACCTGCTGGTAATTCCTGACCTGTTCGAGTTTTCCAGCCTCTGGGTCGAAGCTAAAGATATGGGCGGCGTCCTGGGCCTGGAAATCCGCCAGCGGCTGCTGCTGCCCGGCCCGCGTCTGGCCAAATTTGCGATCGATCTGGCGGCAACGCTGGTGGGCGGCCTGCTCGTCCTGCCCCTGATTATCCTGATTGCCGTCCTGATCAAGCTCGACTCACCCGGCCCCATTTTCTACAGCCAGGTGCGGATTGGCCACAACGGCGAACACTTCAAGGCCTGGAAGTTCCGGACGATGGTGCAAAAGGCCGACTATGTGCTGAAAGACTACCTGGAACAGCACCCCGAACTGAAAGAAGCCTGGAGCCGCGACCAGAAGCTGCGCTACGACCCGCGTGTGACTCGCGTAGGCCGGTTTCTGCGCCGCACCAGCCTGGACGAACTGCCCCAGCTCTGGAACATCCTGCGGGGCGAGATGAGCCTGGTTGGCCCCCGCCCAATCATCGACGAAGAAATTCCCCGCTACGGCGACAAATTTTCCCTCTACACCAAAGTGATTCCCGGCCTCACCGGGCTGTGGCAGGTGTCGGGCCGCAACAACATCACCTACAAAGAGCGCGTCAGCCTCGACGCCTACTACGTCCGCAACTGGTCCGTCTGGCTGGATATTTATATTCTGCTGCGGACGGTTTGGGTGGTGCTGACGGGTGAGGGAGCTTATTAGGGTGGGGGGATGAGGAGATGGGGGAGATGGGGGAGACTTTTTAAAGAGCGGTTTGTGAACCGGTACTGTTTGTGAACCAGAACTACAGGGCGCTCGGCCTCACTTCCCTCAGCATGACGGGTATCAGAGCGGGCATCAGGATTAGCATTGCTGCGCCCAAACCCTGCAAGTCGCGCTTGCGAGCAGGCAGAACCCCCAGCCGCCTAATTGCCCCAAACCTGCACAAGCTTCCATACCTCAACTCTGAAAAGTCCAAACCTCCCCATCTCCCCACCTCGCCACCTCCCCATTCCCCCGTCCCAAATCTCAACAATTCCTCACCCACTTTCTTAAAATACTGTCCCCAGATCTGGAAATTTATGGCATTCTATACGCAACATCTGGGGGTTGAGTCGTGGAAACTAGCCTGGAAAAATTTTGGGATCAGGTATTGGAGCGG
>JBJTUI010000660.1:0-3355 GCA_046080625.1 Elainella sp.
GACAGCCGCGCTCAATCACATCCAGATGACCGCGCGTAATCGGATCAAAGCTGCCAGGGTAAATTGCGATCACAATGTAGCAATTAGCATAGATTGACCAGTCATCGCAAGGCACACGAGTCAGGAGCAGCTTAAGCGAGCGCAAGACCGTCAGACTTGTTAGCCATCTCGCTAGTAAGCACAGGGATTTTAAGCAAGGGAATTTTGTGATTATACCTGAAGCGTCTAGTTTCGCTGCTAAACCGCCATCTGTCGAAAGAAATCGAGCAGAGCAGCGCTGACCTTTTCGTGCCAGTCTTCCTGGGGGTAGTGGCCCACCTCTTCCAGGGGCACCAGCTCCGCCTGGGGCACAATTTGACAGAAAGCTTCGGCCAGGGACAGGGGCAGCCAGGGGTCGCGGATGCCCCAGGCCAGCAGGGTGGGCTGTTGCCAGCTGGCAAACCCCTGCTCGATTTCAGCCGTAGCCTGGGCCAGCTTCAGATTTTGCAGCGCAGCAAACAGAGCCCGACCCGCCTCAGAGCTTTTCAGAAACGGACGCCGATAGACATCCAGATCCGCATCCTCGACCCGATAACCGCCGCCCCCCTCCAGGGTGCGATCGACCAGCAGCGGGTCCTGGGTCAGCATTTCCCCCACCAGCGGCAGGCTCATCTGCTTAATCTTCCAGGGCAGTTTAGCGGCTGTGGTTACGGGGGCATTCAAAATGGCCAATCGCTCGATCTGGTCAGGATGACGCAGGGCATACTGCAAGCCCACCGACCCCAGAAACCCCTGAACCACCAGCAGGCAGCGCTCGATCTTCAGGGCCTGCAAAAACGCCTCTAGCTCCTGCACGTAGGCATCGGGGCTATAGGCAAAGCGGCGGCGGTCGGGTTTATCGGAGCGGCCAAACCCCAGCCAGTCGGGGGCAATCGCTCGGTAGCCCTGCTGGGCCAGCGCTGGCAAAACATGCCGCCAGCCATAGCTCTGGGAAGGCAGGCCATGCAGCAGCAGCACCGGCGGTTTGTTTGATCCGGGCTGTTCTGGCTCGGCAGTGCGATAGAACCAGGTCAGATCGTTAGCAACAATCGAAGTTTCTTGGGGTTGGGCTTGAGTCACAGGTTTAATCAGGATTTGGTACAGGAGAATTCTTTAAACGAGAGCAGTCAAAACAGCGCAGCAGACTTAAACCACTGTACCGCCTCATCTTCCCATCTCCCCCATCTCCCCCATCTCCCCACCGCCTACCCCTCCAGCAGCGTCCCCTTCAAACAGGCACCTAGCAGATTGGCACCATCCAGATTCGCCCCTTCCAGATCGGCGCAGAGCAGGTTGGCTCCACAGAGGTTGGCTCCGGCCAGATTCGCGTTGCGCAAATCAGCTTCTTCCAGATTGGCATCCGTCAACAGGACGCCCTGAAGGTCGGCCTGGGCCAGGTTGGTGCCGCTGAGGTTCGCCCCGGTCAAATTGGCCCCGCGCAGGTCGGCCCCGCGAAAATCGACGCGCTGGAGGCTGACGCCCATCAGGTTGGCTCCACTCAAGAAAGCCCCGGCCAGGGTCGTACCGGCCAGACGGGCCTGCATCAGATTGGCCCCCCGCAGATTGGCCCCCCGCAGGTCGGCTGCGCTGAGGTCGGCCTGCATCAGGTTGGCCCCCATCAGGTTGGCCCGCAGGTCGGCCTCGATCAGCTTGCAGCCCAGCAGGTTAGCGCCGTCCAGGGTGGCTCCGCTCAGCTTTGCGGCTGCCAAATTAGCCCCATTTAGCCTGGCTCCGGCCAGATTCACCCGGCTTAAATCGGCCTGGGCCAGGTCGGCATCTTCCAGGTCGGCACCCGCCAGGGACTTGAGTTTACCGGAGCGAATTGCGCTGATGTCCATGCTGTAGATTGGAGGCTAAATTTCGAAAGCTAAAGTTTGAAGGCCGGTTTGAAGGCTAGTTTGGAGGTTAGAGAGTGGCGTGAGGGTTATTAGCTGGCCTGGACGCTTGATGCGGAGGCCTGATCCAGGCCCAGTTCGGCCTCGATTCGCTCGTCTAGCAGCCAGAGGCCAGCGGCGATTTTGGGCAGGTTGACTGGCAGACTCACCCCCTGCTGGAGCGCAATCACCAGCAGCCGCAGCACCTCGATCAGCTTGGGGTCCCAGCGGTCGCCTTCCTGACGGGTGCATTCCTCCAGGGCGCGAGACAGGGCATCTTCCGGGGACAAATCTCCGGTTCGCATCCGGGCCAACCGGGCCTGAAAGTCTTCCACCAGGGCCAAAATCCGCGACTCGACCGGGATTTCGTCGCCCGTCAGACCGGCAGGCTGGCCCGTGCCGTTCCACCATTCGCTCTGGTGGGTCAGAATCGTGGCGATGGCGCGCAGTCGCTGCATCCGCCGCAACACCTGAATTCCTGGAATCAGCGGGCAGGCTGGGGCGCGGTCGGGCGATTCGGCGTGGGCCTGCACCGAGGTGCCGGGGTTGAGGAAGGGGTCGCCGCCTCTGAGAAAAGCCATCCGGTGTAGCAGGCCAGCCAAGCGCAGCCGGTGCAGCTGCCAGGCGGGCAAGTCGAGCAGTTGACCCATGGCTTCAGCCAGACTGGCCACTTCCGCCGCCGCCAGGGGATTGCTCAGATCCGCCTGATCCATCAGCTGGGCGACGCGCAGAAAGGCCTGCAGCTCGTTCGAGAGCAGGTTGCCTTCCAGGATTTGCACCGGGTAAGCCTCGGCCTGATGCCGGTCCTGGAGGTAATCGACGATGCGGACAACAATTTGGCCGAGGTGGTCCGCTGTGGGAGTGCCGCAGAGCGACTCGGTCTGCTGGATCTGCTGGGCGATAGCCGCCACCTGTGCCCGCAGCTGCGCCTGAAGCTGCGGATCGTAGCGACCCACGTGGTCAATTGCCAGATGGGCAGTTTCCAGCACCAGCCCTGGCTCGAAGGTCCAGAAGCCGTAAAACTTGCGCTCCAGATCGGTCTGGGGGGTCCCTGCTATCCGGTAATCTTCTTCCGATAGCTCCTGGCAGAGCACCATCGCCATATAGTCGGGCGAGACAATGATTAAATGCCACTCCTGGGCCACCGCATCCTGGGCTTCTAGACCCACCAGGGCCACATTGGGTTTCTGGCTAGTGGGATGTTCGGCAAACCCCGCCTCTGAAGCCGCCATAATCACAACCTGGCTGGCCCGGTCGGCAATTTCGCCATAGCGCTCGGCCTCTTGCAGGTACCATTTGCCCCGCTGGAAGGCCGTGATCATCAGCGGCTGGTAGTCGGCCTGAAGGATGGCGTCTTCTAGAGCGTGACAAAGCGCCACCAGCGTATTTTTGTAGTAGACCCCAAAGTTGAGCGGCCTGCGGGTAGAACTGATTTCAGCCTGGGCTGGGCTGCTCTGGGTTGG
>JBJTUI010000661.1:0-2748 GCA_046080625.1 Elainella sp.
ACGGTTTGGTTCAAGCCACCGTGGGAGTTACTTTACCTGCGCTCCGGAACTCCGGGAACGCTCAAAGCTGGTCAAGTCGCACTGGTAGAACCAGTGGCTTACCTTCTGAGCTACTGACAAGTTACAGCACCCTGGTGTCCCTCTAGCTGGGTCTGGAGCCTGAGATTTTGCAGAGCAGCCCGCAGGCTAGCTTGCGTGGCATACCCGGTTTCGCCCCCTTGAACCGCCAGCCGACTCAGCAGCAGGGCTGTGGTTGGATCAGACCCCGAATCTTGCAGAACCGCCTGGGCTAAAGCAGTGCGTTCGTATGCTTTGGCTTTCTGAGCCTGACTGTCTTTCTCAGACTGACTGCGAATCACGCTATAGGATTGGCTGAGCACCAGCAGGAAGGTCGCAGCCAAAGCGGAGGGGATGGCAATCTGCGAGCGGCGAGACTGGCGTCTGGCTCGCAAACAAGCAGCGCAGCTCACGCTGACAAACTGTTGTCCCAAAGCAGACAGTTCGTGGGGGTAGAGTTTGAGAAAATCTTCGGCATCCCGCAGCCGCAGACCGCTCAGCAAATAGTCCCCTGTCGTAGGTTGACCAGCCTGATCCCACTCGGAGGCAGCCTGTTCAATTCGGCGCTGTCTGCGCACAACCTCTCGATCCTGGTCCACCCAACCCCGCAATAAGGCCCAGTTGCGAATCAAGGCTTCGTGGGTGACATCGACAATTTCCTGAGAACAAAAACCGCTTGCTCCAAATTTACTGCTGGCCAATTTTGATGCGCTTGTGAGTTGCGTCGTCACGGTTCTGAGGCTGTGCAGCGACCCGAGAGCAGAAGCAGTTTCTGCCGCAGCCGCATCACAGTTGGGTAGGGCAGGAGCTGCATCTTTCGTCAAATTCTCCTGACTAATCACCACCAATTTGGCCGCTACCAGTTTTTCCAACACCTGATCGACCAACTCGGCTGGAAAACCAGGCCCAATCAGCTCTGATTTTGCCACCCGACGGCGAGTATCTTCGGTGCCTTCACCTAGCTGAGTCAGGGCCAGAAAAATTCGCTTCGCCACGCCCTGCTCTTCTGGGCTCAGACTCTGGTAGACCTCGGTGGCCCGCTTCTGCAAGGTGCCGCGCACACCCCCTAAGGCTTGGTAAGCATCAAGCGTCAGGCGGGCGATTCCACCTTCGCTGCCCACCCGGCGACGGTGCCACAGTTCTAGCAAGGTGTATTGCAGCAGGGGCAGTTCGCCCGGTGCGCCAATCACATCCGTCATCATGGTGTAGATCAGATTGGGTTCACAGACCAACCCGACCTTCTGGGCAGGCCGAACAATTGTCGCCTTGATTTGTTCGTACTTCAGGGGTGCCACAGCCACCTGATGCTGTACAATCTGCTGGGCCAAACCCTCGTAGAGGGCACATTTACCAGTAAAGTCGGCCCGCAGCACAATCACAACCTTCAGCCAGTCCTTGGCGAGATCGAGTGCTCCAATCAAGCAGTCAAAGAATTCCTGCCGTTCCCGCTCTGCCTGGGTGCCCTGCGAGAGGGTAAAGACCTCTTCAAACTGGTCGATGATTAGCAAGAACTGGGGGCGCTGACCTAAGCCAGTTGTGCTTTCCGAGGGCAGACTGGCCCGCACGAGTTGGGCCAAACCAGCACCACCGTCCTGGAGGAAGGTTTCGGCACGTCGAAGTTGCTCAGCCCGTTCTAAGTCAACTAATTCTGGATCGATAAAAGCCGAGGCCAAGCTCTTTAAAGGATGCTCCGTGGGGGTCAGCAGCCGCACCTTCCACTGTTCACTGCCAGCTATCTTGCGGCCCTGACGGAGATGGGCCATCAGCCCTGCCCGCACAAGCGATGACTTGCCGCTACCCGAAGCACCGACTACCGCGATAAATCGATCTCGAGCCAATTTGTCGAGTAGTTGAGCGGTAAGGGCTTCGCGACCAAAAAAATAGTCAGCGTGCAGCTCATCAAAAAATTCCAGCCCCCGGTAGGGGCAAATATCGGTGGACTGAATCCGGCTGGGTGTGGTTGATACGTCCGGCTGCTGGGTACCACGACGGGTGAGGATAATTTCGCTGCCGGAGCTTTCAAACAGCGGCTGCTGGATCTCACCCTTCAGCGTGTGGTTGACCCAATCGGTCAGGGCGTGGTTAGTAATCACACCAGAGGGAACGCGGGACGGGTCAAGCCCCGACAGTAGGGCGTTGGTGAAGACGCTGTATTCGCCCTCCAGAGATTCGTAGGCCGTTTCCTATTCTCTTGAGGCGGCCATAAACAGGCGATCGGTGCCGGGATGGGCCCCCGGATCAGCCTCCAGGAAGTTGAGCAGCTCACCGCTGTGGCAGCAGTCTAGCCAAATGATCCGCTGTCGTACCGGGCTTTCCTGGAGCAACCGCCGCAGCCAAAACAGCGACAGGCCATAAAAGCCTTGCTCCGGGTTGGAATCACTCAGGGCCAGATAGCCTTCCTGAATACCCGCTTCGCGCTGAATCCCATGGCCCGAAAAGTAAAAGACTGCCGTTTGGGGCACATTGCTGCCCTTGGGCTTGAACAGGTTGATTAGCGCGGTTTCCAGCTCGCGTAGCGTCACTGACGTTTTGCGCCCAATCTGCGGTTTACCCTCCTGAATCACCTCCGGCAGACGATGAACTCTGAATTCACCGTACTGATGAAGCTGTTGAGCAATTGCCTCCGCATCCTGAGCTGGAGCTTTCAGGCTGGGCAAATACTGATAGGTATTAATCCCGACAACCAAAGCA
>JBJTUI010000662.1:0-10916 GCA_046080625.1 Elainella sp.
CCCGTGGTTGTCACCTCCAAGGAGCAACCCGTTCAAGCAGGGGATTGACAGTTCCTATCCGGTTACGCGATCTATAAGGGAGCCGCCATAATTTCCGGATCTTCCTCCCGATCTAACTGACATAGTTTCCGGAATTCACAGATTCGTCTCAAGACGCGATTGACCAGATCACGCAAGTGCTGGCGAATCGGTCCAACGTCAGCGCCGTTCATATCGTCTCGCACGGCAGCGATGGCGCTCTGCTGCTGGGTGGCAAGACTGTGAGTGACCTGAGCAACTATCAAGCTGAGTTGAAACAATGGTCTAACTCGCTCAGCTCAGATGCGGATATTCTGCTCTATGGCTGTAACGTGGCAGCAGATGCAGCAGGTGTGGCGTTTGTTCAGAGTCTGGCTCAGCTCACCGGAACAGATGTGGCGGCCTCGGATGACCTGACCGGGCTGGGCGGTGACTGGGATCTGGAATACCAGACGGGGCAGGTTGAGACGGTCAGCTTGGCTGCTTTCAGCTACAGCTCGACGCTGGCCGACTTCACTGCCAGTGATTTTGCTTCTTTAACCAACGCGATCAACAGTGCTAAAGTCAGCTCGGGGACGATACCATCACCTTGACCGGTGGGATTAGCTTGAGCGGTAGCCTGCCGCAGATCAACAGCAACATTGCTTTCGTAGGCGGCAACAACACCATCAACGGCAATAACAATCGCATCTTTTTCGTCGCAGGCGGCACGGTCAGTTTCGCGAACCTGACCCTGACGGGCGGTGTGGCACGCGGCGGTGACGGAAATCCTGGGGAGTCAGCGGCGAATAGTGATCGCTTTGGGCTGGTTGGGGCGGCAGGGGGTGGCGGCGGCGGCGGCGCTGGATTGGGTGGCGCGCTGTATATGGACAGCGGCGCGGTGACGCTGACGAATGTGGTCTTTAACAATAATCAGGCAATTGGCGGCAACGGCGGCAGGGGCGGCGGTGCCGGTCTCGGTAGTAGTATTACCAGCGGTAGCACCAATATCAGTGCTACTGCTAACGGTGGGCCTGCTGGCAGCGGGAGTAGCGGCGGGGCTGGTAGTTTTAGCGGCGGCGGTAGTGGCGGCAGTGCCAGTGCTCGGATTACCTCCCCCGATCTCAGCACTAGTCCTGCTCCTGGGAGCAAGGGTGGCTTCGGCGGCGGGGGCGGCGGGGGCGGTGCTGCTGTCGTTGCCACTGACGCTTCTCTCGGTCCCGACAGCAGCGACGGTGGTAGCGGCGGCAACTTCGGTGGCAATGGTGGGCGCGGCGGTAGCATTGTCAGTGGCGGCGGCGGCGGCATCAGCATCGACGTTCAGGGCGGTGGGGGCGGCGGTGGTGCTGGGTTGGGCGGTGCCATCTTCCTGCGCTCCGGTATCCTAACGCTGGATACCGTGAGTTTCAACAACAATTCAGCCACAGGCGGCAGCAGCGGCGGTGTCCGTAGCACTGCCGGTCTGGGCAAGGGCGGCGCGATCTTCGTCCTCGATAGCTTGACCAACAGCAACGGCAACAACCTGGGGATGCCCAGCAGCCTGCCCACTATCCAGGGAACGAACGTCAGCTTCAGCGGCAACAGTGCTGCCGACGATACGAGTACGGCGACGGACAATGACAATATCTATGGCGCGTCCTTGCCGCTTCCCGTTCCCAACACCGACCCTACTACCACCGGCATCGCCAACGTCACGGTGAACGAAGACGCCCCGGCCACGGTGATCAACCTGTTCGATGTCTTTGCTGATGCCCAAACCCCTGACTCCAGCTTGATCTACAGTGTTAGGGCCAACAGCAACACTGGCTTGGTGGGCACCAGCATCACTGGCGGCAATCTCACCCTCACCTATACTGCCAACGCCTTTGGTACGGCCAATCTCACGGTGCGCGCTACTGACCCCGGCGGTCGGTTTGTTGATACCAGCTTCAGCATCACCGTCAGCCCGGTCAACGACGCCCCTGTGGTCAACCTGCCCAGTTCCCCGCAGGTCGTGCCCCTCAGCAATGTCATCACTGGCCTCAGCGTCAGCGACATCGATGCGGGCAATAGCCCCGTCCGCGTCACCCTCACCCTGCTAGGCGGCAGCCTCACCGTCAACAGCAGCGTCAGCGGTGGTATCCCCAGCAGCGGCATCACCAACAACAACAGCAGCAGCGTCACCCTGACGGGCACTCTGGCCCAGATCAACGCCACCCTGGCCAATGCTCAAGGATTGCGCTACAGCCCCGGCCTCAACTTCCTCGGCAGCGCCAGCCTCAGTGTCAGCATCAACGACAACGGCAACACGGGTGCTGGTCCAGCCGGGGGCTTGAGCAATACCAAGACGCTTGCCCTCAGCCTGCGGGATTTGGGCACCTTTAGCACCCTGCGCTCCAGCGTGACGGTGCTGGGCACAGTCAGTGCTGCCAACCCAGCCGAGACCTATCGCATCAGCCTGACCCGCCCCACCACGCTCAACTTCAACTTGAGTGTGTTCACGGGGAATGCGGACTTAGATATTCTGTCAGCGGACGGCACAACGGTGCTGTTCTCCTCGACCAATCCTGGACTGGTGGCAGAGAACCTGAGTCGGCAGTTGGCTACGGGCAGCTACCTGGTGCGGGTGCGGCGGGTGAGTGGAGCGACGGGGTATAGCTTGAGCGTGACGCAGGTGGGGTAGGAGATGGGGGAGATGGGGGAGATGGGGAGGTGGGGAGATGGCTGGTTTTCTCAGGGGCTTGGCTGAGTATGGGGTAGGTCGGTTAGCCAGTTCTCCAGGTCGGGGAGGACGGTGAAGTCGAGCAGGGCTTCGCCCAGGGGTTCGAGTTGCTCTAAGCTGAGGGACTGGACCTGGGTGACGAGTTCGGGCGGCAATTCACCCACTCGGCGAGTGAGCTGCTTGAGGATTAGGGACTGGCGGCCTTCCTGGCGACCTTCCTGGCGACCTTCCTGCCGTCCTTCTTGTCGGCCTGCTTCTCGCCCTCGCTTCTCGCCTTCTTGCAGGATCTCTTGATACCAAGGCGACTCTCGCAATACTGCCATGTTCCACCTCATGATTTGCTGCACAACTTCTGCACTCAATACAAAGCTAGCAAAGAATCCCAGCAGTGCTTCTAACTCGACCATCTGCTCGTCTTGCCGCAGTTCTTGCAAGGCTCGCTGTACGACCGCCACTTCCCCACCCTGCTTCAGAATCGGCACAAACGGCAGCAGCGCCGTTAACGAGCGCTCAAACACGACCGCCGCTTCTACCTCCCACAGGTTGATCACTCGATAGTCATGCTTGACTTCTAGGCCCATGAAGCTGGACTCGTAGCGCTCGGCAATGGGGAGGGAAGCAGCAGGCGGCAGGATATTGACCAAGACCGGGTAGACCGGCAGGCCATACTTCTCGGCGGCCAGCGCGGCATAGGCATGCATTCGAGCAGGCAGCTTGGTACTGTAGCGGAGCTGCAGTTCGTTGAGGATCAGGAAGTCGCCCTGAGTCGGGCTGGTGGCTTTGACCAGGACATCGTTTTCGCGACTGAGCCACTGAAACTCAGAACCCAGGATCTGCTGAGCGACTACGTCTGTTTGCTGCGTTACCCACTGTGCCCAGGCTGTGGGAGTCAGACTGATCAACCGCTTGCAGCCGATATCTGCTTTTTTGACCAAGCTGCCTCTCCTCGACTGCATCCTTTGCCTGCTTGCGTTGTCCAACTTTGACTTCTGTGTACAGATTAGGGAAACAGCGAGAGCAGAGAATCTGCAAAAGCCCTTTTCCCCAGGAAGAAGGTTAGGATGAGGGCGTATCGGTTTCGCAGTGCGGGTTTGCGCTCCAGCCGAGGAGGCATCTGGACGCTTCAATTCAGTCCTGTCAATTCAGCCGTAAATCTGCGATCGAGCGTTTGGGCAACCAGACCGTAAATTCGCTGCCCTGCCCTGGCTGGCTGCTGAGCTTAATTTCGCCGCCATGTAGAGCAACACAGGCTTTAACAATCGCCAGACCCAGGCCCGTACCCGGCACCTCGCCCACATTGCTGCCCCGACTGAAGGATTGAAAAACTTGCAGCTGCTCCTCGGGCAGGATGCCGCTGCCTTGATCCCGAATGTGGATTTGAATCTGGGCATCACCACCGACCAAGTGAACTTCAATGGCGCTGCCCACAGCCGAATATTTGATTGCGTTCGACAGCAGGTTCACCAGGATTAGCCGCAGCAGCTTTTGGTCGCCCAGGAAGCCCTTGGTGTTGCCCGTAATCCTGAAGGAAAGCTCGTGGCGCTGGCCTGTAGTTTGCCGCTGTTCTTCGATTACCTCCGAGATGAATTGCAGCAGTTCAAACGGCAGGGGCGTGAAGTTCACCTTGCCCGATTCAAACGTTTCCAGCACCAGCAGATCATCAACCAGTTGCGCCATCTGTCTGGCCTTCGTCTCGATCATCTGGAGGAACTGCTGCTGCCTGTCCTCAGATAGCACATCGCTGTGAAGTTTCAGGGTAGAGGCCGCGGCCAGAATGGCAGCCAGGGGAGAGCGATATTCGTGGGACACCGTGGCCACCAGCTGGGACTTCAGGGCGTTCAGCTGCTTCTCCGATTCCAGGGCTTCCAGAACCTGGGCCAACTGCTGGGCCGATTGCAGGCCAGGCTCGGGCTGATAAACCGGCTGGGGACTGCACTGGTGTCGTCGGGATTGGTGCCGCCGGGACTGGTGAATCGCTCGGCGGACGGTAGCTTGCAGAATATCGGGCTCCAGATCCTGCTTGACCAGATAGTCCTGCGCGCCGCGCTTGATCGCCTGTACCGCAATGCGCTCGTCGCCCTGGCCCGTCAGCATGATCACCGGCAGGGTGCTATCCGACTGCTGTTTAAGTTCGTCTAAAAACTCCAGACCCGTCATGTCGGGCAGGCGGAAATCTAGCAAAATTGCATCGCAGTGCTGCTTCTGACAGAGAGCCAGTCCCACCTCTGCCGAGCCAGCCTCAATAAATTGATAGACCTGATCCGGATCGCCGGAAAGATATTCCCGGTAAACTTCTCGATCCTCCTGGCAGTCGTCTGTAATTAACAGCGTCCAAACATTCGATAAAACATCTGACATAGGTAGGATGCGAAAGCGAGGGTTTTGCCTTAGAACTGCCACACCATAACAGCCGCTACAGGTTTGAAGCTTTTCGAGAATTGCAACAAAAATCTAAAGACCGTAGACCCTATTTTAGCGCCTGCTTAACCTATCTTTAGATTTCCTTCAACTACCTGAACTGAGCGGCGGCACGTTGGCTTTCAGCCAGTAGTCCACAAACGCCTGCACCGTGCGCTCTAGCTCGTCCGAATCGACCGGCTTAATCAAATAGCCGTTAGCTCCGTTTTCGTAGCAAAATTCGATATCTCTAGGATTAGAAGAAGTCGTGAACACAACAATCGGGATCTCCCGAAAGCTCTGGTCCTGCTTAAGTTGCTCCAGCACTTCACGGCCATCGGTGCCCGGCAGGTTGAGGTCGAGCAGGATCACCGAAGGGCGCTGGAGGATGGCCTGGGGTCCGGCTTCGCCATCTTTGTAAACAAAATCTAAAACCTTGTCGCCATTGGTACAGCGGTAGATGGGATGCTGCACCTGCATCTGCTGCATCAGCAGCTCCAGAACCTCAAAATCCTCGTCGCTGTCTTCGGCAATTAGCAGTGGGCTGAACAATTGGACTGCCATTTGGTATTGCTAAACACGAAATCTTATGGGGATATATTACAATGATTTTATCTTTTTTATCAAAAATTAATATTTATGATTCGTCCTTTATAACTTGCCGCCAGGACGGAGCGAACGGTGTCAACTAGCAGGGCTACAGGTAACAGAGCTAGAGAGCAGCAGAGCTAGAGGGTGAAATAAAAGGTTGAACCTGCCCCGTAGCTAGATTCTACCCAAATCTCGCCGCTGTGGCGCTCAATTATTTTCTTAGCAATTGTCAGGCCAGCGCCCGTGCCGCCCCCGTATAGATGCTGCTCATGCAGCCGCTTAAACAGGCGGAAAATACTGTCGAGGTGTCGTTCCCGAATGCCGATGCCATTATCTCGCACGTAAAAGGTGAAGTGCTGGTCGGGCTGTTCGAGCTGGGGTCGCGGCTGGCTCTCTTCCAGGCTCTCCAGATAGCCAATCTCAACCCAACGCTCTGGCTGGTCGTTGTATTTGATCGCATTGCTGATCAGGTTGCTCAACACCTCCTGCATCAGAATTGGGTCGCAGTCCACCATCGGCAGGGGGCGAGGCAGGCGAATTTCGGTGGATAGGTCGGGGTAGGTCACCCGCAAATCTTCGATCACCTGCTGGAGCGACTGATTCAGGTCGGTGGGATAGAGATGGAGTTCCGTCTGGCCCAGCCGCGAGAACCTGAGCAGGGCATCGATCAGGGATTCCATGCGGCGAGTCAGGCGCACCAGCGTCCGCAGCCGAGACTGGCCCGCCTCATCTAAAACGCTGTCATAGCCCTTCAGCAGCAGGACCGAAAAGTTATGGATGCCGCGTAGCGGCTCCTTCAGGTCGTGGGAAGCCGCATAGGCAAAGGAATCCAGCTCTCGAATGCTGCGCTCTAGCTCCTGGTTGACCCTGGCCAGTTCGTCGGCTTTTTTCAGGACAATTCCTACAATCGCGCTGCGCAGATCCAGAGCGTTTTCCAGCTCAGACGCCTTCCAGGGCAAACAGGTAAAGCGGACAATTTCCTGCCACTGCTCAAACGAGCGGCGCGGTCCCAGAACCATCGTGCCGTCAGCAGCCAGTCGGCGGACAGCGGTGGGATCACCGGCCCAGTTCACGGTTTGCAGCACTTCTGGGCGAAACCACAGGATGGTGTAGCGCCGCACCTGGGAAATCCGCAGCAGCAGCAAGCCGCTGGCCTGGTCTTTAAAAGCGGCGGCTTCTGGGTAGAGTTTGGGCAGAGAAGCGGTGTGGAACAGGGCTTCAGAAGGCGGCATCGGCCCCTCTCGGGTTGAGGTTTCCGTCCAGGCTAGCAGAGCTTCCACCTGCTCCAGGGTTGGAGTCTTGCCAACCAGCGTGATTTCGCTTTCCAGACAGATTGCCACCCCCTGGGCTCCCACCAGGTCAAGCAGGCGGGGTGCGGGCTGGACAAGGGCCTGCCGCAAGTCATCGGCCTGGGAAATCGACTGGATGAACTCAGACTGGAGCGAGCGCAGCTTGGTCAGATAGGCCAGCTCTTCGATATTGACCTTGTTGGCCAGCTCCGAGGCAATCAGCTGGGCCAATAGCTGGCAGCCCTCTCGCAGGTCGAAGGCAATGGAGCGCAGGCTGGGGTGATGGCAGGAGATCAACCCCCACAGGCGGTCTCCCTGGATCAGGGGCAGGATGAACAGAGCCCCGACATTCATGTTGCGGTGGTATTCGATACAGCAGGTATCCACACCGCGTAGCATCGATAGGCTGAGGTCCAGGGGAGCAGGTGAATCGGGGTTGGCAACCAGCTCCACGGCTGGAGCCTGGAGGTCTGGGATGTAGCGCACCATGCCCTGGCGATAGAGCGCCCTTATCGGTTCGGGAATGTCGGTAGCCGGGTAATGGAGGCCCAGGTAGGCGGGCAGGTCGTCTGGTTTGGCTTCTGCGACTACTTCACCGGCTCCCTCAGCGTCAAACCGATAGATCAGCACCCGCTCGCAGCCGGTTAGCTGACGCATCTCATGGGCTGCCAGCCGGAGAAAATTGGCCAGATCGGCCACCTGGCGCAGTTGGGCAATCGCCTGGTTTAGCTGGCGGTGTAGCAGGCTCGTTGTGGATTCTGGGGCGAGTTCTGAGACTATGGGCTCCAGTTCTAAGACAGTCAAATCCACCAGTTCTGAGCTGCGGTATAGCAGGCCGTTGAAACTTTGGCTCCCCTGTTGTAGCCGCAGCGCGATCTGCTCCGATGTCGAGGGCGGGTTGGAGTGGGAAGGCCTCAGCTGACCCAGGGCTGACTGAATCAGGTCTACCGCCGTTGGGAATAGCACCTGGAGCGGCTGACCCAGCAGATCGGGAGCCGTCAGACCCAGGTAATCCTGGCTATTGGCGCTGACTTGCCGCACAATCAGATTCGCATCAAAGGCCAGCAGCACGCCGTGGGGCTGGATCGAACTGGCAAAATCAACCGGTTCAAACCCAGTCTGGTAGCGATCTTGGGGGATGGGATCGGGTGGCAGCCCACTCATAGCCAAGCACTGAGGAAGGAATCGTGAATTGAGGCGTCAAAATCGGGCGTTAAAATCGGCTTTAAACCGGAGACAGAGCAGTGGGGACAGCGACACGGGGCAAAACCGGAGGACGGCCTCCAGATACAAACGCCCTTTGAGCAGTTAACGCCCTTTGAGCACTTTTCGAGCTGCTGCGGATTGCTGCAGTTGGCCTACCGCGTTACTCTGCCAGTGCTTTACCCGCCAGATCTCTCTAGCAGTGTATCGGAGTTATTGCGATTAGTTAAGCAAATCCTGGAAATCTGAAGAAAATGTTAAATTGTTAAGCAAATCTAAAAAGCGGTTGCCACCCAATCATGAGGAGCCAGGACAATGTCGATTAGCGCCTCCATGCTACGTTTGGCCTGGGCTGTTGTCGAAGAGGCTCCACCCAGCGATCTACTGAATCTCTCGGACACAATGTTGATTAAGCTACTGTTACACCAGATTGCCCAAAAGGTGCTGCTGACGGGTGAAGAGGTTTGCGCCCTATATGACTACCTCAGCTCCAGGGTGCTGCTGATTCGCGACATGGCCGAAGTGCGTCTGCATCCGGAAGTCTGGTCGCTGGGCCAAGACTACGCCGTTCGACAAGTCGGTTGACTCCCTGTAAAATTCACGGTGATATTCTAGGGCGTGTTATCAATTAAGTCAGGAACCTTGAGGACTCAACAGAACCACGCCCGCCTCAACAAACCAAGCTATTGCTTAGGCCAATTGCTCAGAACTACTGCCGTTAGGAAGGGCAAAACCCGAAGTGAAGTGGAAACCAAAGTGAAGTGGAAACCATCGCTGCACCCAGGCTGACCCAGAATCTCGACCAACTTTCTTCAAGAAGTCGCAAGTTAAGAAGTTGCAAGACTTGTCAGGAAAGCTGAGGCTTGCTGTAGAATTCTTCTGTCTAGCGGCTTGCCTATAGTTTGACCGTGCCTTCGGTTTCTCTGGCTTCCCCACAGCTTCACACCCCAGCTTCATAGCGCTTCCTTCTATGTTTAACTTTCTAAACGCGGACGCACCCAGCCCCACACCTACCCAGATTGCGCGCTCCCTGCGTTGGTTAGGCTGGATAGGCCTCTGGCTTCAGGCGCTATTTGGCTTCATTCCCCTGCTGGTACTGGTGGCAAATGTGCTGGCAAGACCGATGCAGCAGACGGGTGGATTTTCCTTTGGGCTGTGGCTGGCTATTATCTGCCTAGTGATGCTCTGTTTCAGTATTTACTGGTGTTTTCGCTACACGCGGCTGGCCAATCGCCTTCAAGAGCGGGACACGCGCCCCGCTAAAGCCCAGGTGGTGCGGGAGCTGAAGCTAGGACTGGTGATCAATCTGGCGATTATGATTATCAGCGTCCTGATTGCCCTACTGCGAGTGGGCGGGCTGACGTTCCGCATGTTGACACTACCCCAGGGCGCAACGGTGATTACCCCCAACCAGATGGGCACGACCCTCGGGGTTCCGGGAACCCTGATCGCCCCTTCCAACATGATTGCCATCCAGGCTATGCTGAATACTATCGCCGCCGGACTGGTGGGTTTGATTGTGGCGCTGCTGCTGCTCTACCAGATCGGACAACACCGCAACGCTGCAGAATAAACAATTAGCCAACGCTTAGCTCAAGTAGAGCACAACTACGTCCGTCTTCATCGAAGTTTTACTGAAGTCACGTAAATTTCCTGAGAGCTGCCAGATTTTGGCAGGGAAAGTTAACTGTAATTCCTCAGATTGCAGTTAACAGTACCGCCATGATCCCGCGTAGCATTCAGCCTAAAGTATTCGTCGTTTTTGATGCTCAAGTTCCTGCTCTGCAACAGTTGATAGCAGGCTTAGCTGAAGGGGCTGAGGTGCTAGTGCTCAACCCCCATCAAGACGGGATCGCCCAAATCTCACAGTGGTTGGCGGGGCAGCGGTTGGCGGGGCATTCGGTCAGCGCACTACACAAGTCCCTACACATCGTTTCCCACGGTCAACCTGGCTCACTGCAACTGGGACAAACCCAACTCTCGGCGGCAAATCTAACGGACTACGCTGAGCACCTTCAGGGCTGGGCGAGCGCGGAAATCTGGCTATATGGCTGCGAAGTCGGGCAGGGCGAAACGGGACGTAATTTCATCGCTCAACTCAGTGAACTTACCGGAGCTAGAATTGCAGCCTCTGAAACCGTAACGGGCAATGCTGCTTTAGGGGGCGACTGGAACCTGAACATCACGACGGGCAAAATGGAGTCTAGTCTGGTCTTCGATGCCGCCACTCTCGCTGTCTACCCCGGAACCTTAGCCGCAGGCGATCTCGACTCCAGCTTTGGCACAGGTGGGCGAGTCACCACGGATTTTGGTGCCGAGGACACTGGCAACAGCATTGCCCTCCAAGTCGATGGCAAACTGGTGGTAGCAGGGCAGAGCTACAACCCTATAACGGGCAATTATGACTTTGCCGTCACCCGATACAACAGCGATGGCAGCCTGGATACTAGCTTTGGTACAGGTGGTAAAGTCACCACGGATTTTGGTGGTACTAACATTGGCAAAAGTATTGCCCTCCAAGTCGATGGCAAACTGGTGGTGGCAGGGAAAAGCAATGGTAACTTGTCAGTAGCTCAGAAGGTAAGCCACTGGTTCTACCAGTGCGACTTGACCAGCTTTGAGCGTTCCCGGAGGGGTTATTGTCAAATCTGGTGTATGAAGAAGAATTAAGCAGCGTTTTTGGTCGTGGAGCGAACGAGGTCAGTGATTGCGATACCATCCTGAAATTTGACTCCTTC
>JBJTUI010000663.1:0-2835 GCA_046080625.1 Elainella sp.
TAACTGAACATCCGTCGGAAGAAACACCTGCGCTCTGAATCTAGCTTTCCGTAGATTCAACCGAGCTGTTTGACTCATTCAGCCCAGCATAGCCTGCTTCGGGTGGCTCAACCATGTTTGATTTACGGACAGCCGCCCGCCTAACTCGTTCGATTCGGCCCGTTCACCTGTTCGATTCACGGAGATTCTGTGACTTCATGCAACAATTGGCCTGCCTCCAGACTAGGCGCTTGGGGCCTGGGCAGCCAGACGGATTAGCTGGTATTGTGAACTGAGTGAAGCGACCGCGATGCCATCAAAGCCAAATCACTCGATCAGAGATCAGGAGGAAGCCATGAAAGCGCTAGTAGCAGGAGCCACGGGCGAAACCGGACGGCGGATTGTGCAGGAGCTGGTTCAGCGTCAGATTCCGGTGCGGGCCTTGGTGAGAGACCTGGACAAAGCCCGGCAGATTTTGCCAGCCCCAGCCGAACTGGTAGTGGGCGATGTGCTGCAACCCGAGACCCTGCGGGCGGCGATTCAAGACTGCACGGTGCTGCTGTCGGCCACCGGAGCGGCTCCCAGCTTTGACCCCACCGGCCCCTATAAGGTGGACTACGAGGGCAGCAAAAATCTGGTTGACGTGGCCAAGGCTGCGGGAATTGAGCAGTTTGTCATGGTCTCGTCCCTCTGTACCTCCCAGCTGTTCCACCCGCTAAATCTGTTCTGGCTGATTCTGGTCTGGAAGAAGCAGGCCGAGGACTACCTGCGCAACAGCGGCCTCACCTACACAATTGTCCGGCCCGGTGGCCTCAAGAACGACGACAACCAGGACGGGATTGTTATGGCCCAGGCCGACAAGCTGTTTGACGGCAGCATTCCCCGCACCAAAGTGGCCCAGGTCTGCGTGGAAGCGCTGTTTCAGCCTGCCGCCCGCCAAAAAATAGTCGAGATTGTTGCCCGACCTGATGTGGCAGCTCAGCCGTTTGAGACGCTATTTGCTAACGTGGCATAAGTAACTTTTTCTCGCGGGCAATCTGTGACTTTCGAGAGCCATTCCCAATCTAAAACCGCTCCATCCGACGCGACAAACCCAATGCCGCCCAAGCATCTGCCTTCGGTTGATACGCCTGTTGGCACTCAGCTTCCTGGCCGTCTGCGTCTGGCTGGTCTGGGACTGCTGGGCGGTTCGGCCCTGCTGTTTGGAGTGATCCTGGGCCTAAATCGCCCCCAGCCGCCGTTTGATCCGGTCTGGTCGTTCAAACCGGCTCCTCTGGTGAAACAGGGCGGTGACCCCTACCTGCGGGCGCTGATGCGCACTATTTCCGTGGCCGAGTCCCACAGCACCCGCCCCTATTCGCTGCTCTATAGCGGCGACCACTTCAGCGACCTGACTCGCCATCCCGACCAATGCATCCCGATTGTGGCAGGTCCGAATATCGGCAACTGCACAACCGCAGCGGGCCGCTACCAGTTCATCACCACGACCTGGGAAGAGAAGGCAGCCCAATATCACCCAAAATCGGGCCACTGGTTTGTGAATCACCTCAGCTTCGCGCCCGAGTTTCAAGATGAGGTCGTTTATCGGTGGCTCGGCGATCCAGCAGCCTGGGGGAGCGATTTGAGTCAGCTGCTGCGCGATGGCGAGCTGGCCAGCGTGCTAGAGATTCTCTCGCCTACCTGGACTAGCCTGGGCTATGGAATTGAGCCCAACAGCATGACGGCCCTCCTGCCTCGGGTTTACGAAGAGCTATTGGCCGAAGAACTGGGGCAGTGAGGTGCAAGATTTAGGTTGATTCAGAACTGAGAAACTCAGAGCTGGGGACAACACTGGGGACAACTAGAAACAGCTACTCCGCTTCCGCCTCGGGGACTTCTTCCGCTTCGGGGGCTGCCTCCGTTTCTGGCTGGCTCGGTTCGGCGGTTGGCGAGGAAGGCTGGGAAGCGGATTGAGGAGCAGATTGGGAAACTGATTGAGAAACCGCCGGGGCCGCGAAGGCTTTTTCGGCGCGTGTTTCAGCCGTAGCCATAACTTCGGCTATGTTTTCCAGCATTTCACCTGGGAAGTTTTCCAACACTTTGGTGGAGAGGGAAACCCGCTTGCGAATATCGTCCACGTCAATAATCACGGCCTTGATCGGCTGGCCGTGGGAAAACAGCGTTTCCAGGGAAGAGACGTAGTTTTTGCTAATCTGGTTGATGTGCAGCAGGCCGGTCGTGCCCGCGAACTCGACGAACAGGCCAAAGGGCTTGATGCTGACAATTCGGCCCGAAACCAGCTGACCGGCTGCTAGCTGGCCCAGGCTGGCGGCTTGGGTAGCCAAACGCTGCGAGAGCACCAGTTTGCGCCGCTCCTGATCGACCTCAATTGGGCTGACGGTCAGGGCTTTACCGATCAGAGCCTCCAGATTGTCCCGCTCGACCAGATGGGAGCGGGGAATAAACCCGCGAATCCCGCGCACATCGACCGTCACCCCGCCCCGGTTGACACCACTGACCCGCGCCTGAATGCTCTGACCGCCTTCTTGCAGGGTTGCCAGCGACTCCCAGGTCTGGCGAATCAACAGCTGGCGCAGGGAAAGCGTCACCTGTCCGTCGGCATCCTGTTCGCGCACAATCAAAAACTCGCGCTCTTCCCCCACCGGCAAATATTCGGCCAGATTGGCGATCCGGCCCAGGGATGCCTCTTCCAGGGGCAAAAACGCCGCTGCCTTGCCGCCGATATCGACATAAACGCCGTCCGATTCGTAGCTGACTATCTTCCCCCGGACGAGCTGGTTCTTCTGAAACTGATAGTCGTGCTGTTCAAGCGCTTTGGCAAAATCGTCAGTGGAAAAAGACAACGGTGGCCTCCTG
>JBJTUI010000664.1:0-5707 GCA_046080625.1 Elainella sp.
CTGAAGATGTCGTTGGCCACGGGCTTTACGGCAGTCGGGCAGTTGTTGGAGGCGTTCGATGAGGGACATGGCTAATCTGTCGTATGTGAGCAGCTAAACCTAGTTTAGTTTTTCTCCCAATACAACGAATCAGCCCTGCCCCTGCGCGGGGGCACAGCCCACATCCCCTGCACCTCACCCGGGTGAAAACGCTGTATTTCTGCGCGGCTTAAAAAGAAATTAGTATCAGCGCTGATGATATCAGACAATGGGCTGTAACGGTATCTATTTTTGTCTTAAGGCATTCAACGATTCGTTCCATTTGCTCGGGACAATAGGTGGCAAATTAGCAATCTATCTATAGAACTTTAAGCGATTCATGAGTGCCAAATCTTCCCAACCCAGGTGTAGACAGCCGCATTGCTTTCTCGTCAGTCTTTAATGCTAAAACCTCAGCCTACAGAGCGTCACTCTTCTGAACTCCTCTGAAGAAATGGGTTAGGTGCCGAGACATAGCTCTGGCGGGACTGTGCTTTTTCCCCAGCCGATAGGCCCCAGGTTTGAGCGCAGTTTGAGCGCAGTTTGAGCGCGGTTCTGCTGAGGTCAACAGCTCGGCTTTGGCAGAACGCCAGCCCAGGAACCCGCAGTTGCACCAAGGATTAGGAGGCAATTGGGGAATACTGCTACAATCGCGTTCTAAAGCCCAGGGAGCTTGGTGATCAAACGAAAGATGGTGAATCTGGCCGACGAGGGTGCATTTATCGAGTTTGCAACCGTAGCAGAATGGGTCTGCACAACGGAGAGTGCTGCCCGTAAAGCGGCGCTTTTAGCCCGCTATTTTCGTCAGCTGGGCGACGAGTCCCTCCAGTATGCGGTGCGCTATTTCAGCGGTCAGGTATTCCAACCCCGCGAACGCCAGCCCCAGATTGGCGAAATGACGCTCACCTCTGCCCTCTCGATTTTGACCGGGGCCGAACCCGCCCTGCTGACCCAGCAGTATGATGAACTGGGCGATCTGGCCGAGGTGGCGGCTCGCGTTTTGGTGCGACGCAGTGAACCGGTGCTGAGCCTGGAAGACACGGCGATTGCCTTTGAGCAACTGGCCAAGACTCGGGGCAAGCGGCGGTTGGGTTGGGTGATTCGGCTGCTGGAACGGGCTACTTCCCTGGAGGCCAAGTATTTAACTCAGCTGATGTTGGGCAATTTGCAGCTCAGCCTGGACGAAGAAATCGTCGAATCCGCTCTGGCCCAGATGGCCGAACAGTCTCTGGCCCGAATTCAGCGGGTGCATGTGCTGCTGGGCGACCTGAGCAAAACCGCGATTCTGGCTCGCCACAACCAGCTAGAGCAGGCCCGGATGCAGGTGTTCCACCCGATCAAGTTCATGCTGGCCAGCCCCCTGCAAGATTCGACGGATGTGTTGGGCCATTTGCAGCAGGGATTTGCCGTAGAAACCAAATATGACGGCATCCGAGTCCAGGCTCATATCGCCCCTGCCGACCGGGAGAGCGACCTGCTAGAAGAAACCGTGGTGGCTGGGATTCGGGTTGCCCTATTCTCGCGCACCCTGCAAGAGATCACCGCCAGCTTTCCCGACCTGGTTGTGCCTTTGGCAGCGCTAGAGCCCCGCGCCCTGGTCAGCGGCGAAGCAGCAGGCCTGATTCTGGACGGCGAGATTGTGCCCTATGCCCCCCAGGAGCCCCAGCAGTTGCTGCCGTTTGTGGCCCTACAAACCAGGCTTGAGCCCCTTCCCGCCGAAGCTAACCCAGCGGCTAACCTAGCGGCCAACCCAGCGGCTAACCCAGCGGCTAACCTAGCGGCGGTGCCGGTAGCCTTTGTGGTCTACGACATTCTCTACAAAGATGGCACCGTTCTGCTTGACCACCCCTACCAAGAGCGGCGGGCGATTTTGGCTGCCCTGGCGATGGAGCCGCCCAAGGTGCGGCTGGCTGCGGCCCAGGCTTTTTTTGAAGTCAGAGCCCTAGAGCGGCAATATTTCCAAGCTCGCGCCCAGGGGCAGGAAGGGCTGATGGTGAAGGCACTCCAGTCCCTCTATCGACCGGGACGGCGCAGCGGCGACTGGCTGAAGATCCGGCGGGCAATTGCCACTCTGGATGTTGTGGTGACTGCCGTCGAGCTAGAGCCTGCCAGCCCTGACCACCGACTTGAGCCAAATGCTAGCCCCAGTTGGCCTGCTGTCGAACCCGCCGCCAAGTCTGCCGCTGAGCCTGCTGCCGAACTGCGCCGTTTGGCCAGCTTCGACACGGTGGATACTGAAACAATCCGGGCTGAAGCGGTAGACTCGGGGGCGGGCGATTCTAGCGGCGAGGGCGAACTGGCGATCTGCGCCATAGCGGTGCGAACCAGCAGCAGCAACCCCAGCCTGCTGAACGTGGGCAAGGTTTTCGTGGCAGCGACCACCCCAGAGCTAGCCAAATTATTTGCCTGGTTTGATGAACATACCCTGGAGGAATTTGCCAGCGGCAGCGTGCGGTTGGTCGAACCCCAGATTGTGCTAGAGGTAGCCTTCGAGCGGCTGGTGAATTCGAGTCGCCATAAGAGCGGCTATTTACTGGAGCAGGCGCGGCTACTGCGGCTGCGGCCCGACAAACCGGTGTCCGAGATCGACACCCTGGAGACGCTGATCCAGCTGGCCGACGCCCAGGCCGAACCAGGACTTGATTCTAGCAATGGCTAACACCAGAAACACTCTATAAATCTGTATAGAAATTTACAAATATTGCTGTATACAGGGCAAACAATGGTTTAGAGAAGCAAGTCCTAGCAGTTGGACACAACAGCGATTCAGAGAAGGCGTCTGCAATGGCATGGTTTGCATCTACCCCAGGAATGATCTTTAGCAAGGACAAAGGGACAAGTTAGGATAGAACGAACCTTCCTCTTGCTGACTGGAACGCCTCATGCAAAAAGGATCTACCGAGTTGGTTCGACCTTGTTCGCCTGTCTTTGCGCCACGGGATTCGATCCAGCGGGTTCTGCAAGGGTTACACCAGGCGCAAATTCAACAGGCTTTGATTGTAGAAGCCCAGGTTCCGGTTGGAATTCTGACCCGATCAGTCCTTGAAGCAGCCGTAGCCACTGGCAAGAGTTTACACAGCCCGATTGCCGAACTGCTGGGTCAGCCGCCGATTGTGATCCAGGCCGACGCAGTTCCCCAGCTGCTGACGGCGATCCAGGCGCTGCATGAGCAATCCTGTCTACCCGTCGTGGATCAGCAGGGACAGTTGTCTGGCCTGCTTTTGCCAGAAGCTTTTTTGCCAGAAAATTTGCCAGAAGCCTTTTTGCCAGAAAATTTGCCAGAAATGCCGTCGATTCAGACGTTGCCGTCGGCAGCCTATTCGGAGTTTAATCTCAGGCGGGCCTTACGGCAGCAAACCGAGGCCCTGCGGCAGGAGAGCAACCAGCGCCAGCAGCTCGCCCAAGATCTGGAGGCCAGCAAAATCCGCTACCGCAGCATTCTCAACAACCTGCCCGATCTGGTGTCCTGTTTTTTGGCCGATGGCACGATTACCTTTGCCAACCGGGCCTATTGCCAGTTCTTCGACCAGCCCCTTGAGGCGATTTTGGGCCAGAGCTATTTTGCCAGCCTATCAGAACCCCAGCATCAGGTAGCCCAGCAGAACATTACCCTGCTTTCCCGCACCCAGGGCAGCCTCACCTTTGAGCAGCAGCTGACAGACGGGCGCTGGATCGAATGGACAGATTGCGCTATTTGCGACGAGGCGGGTCGGGTGATCGAGTTCCAGTCGATTGGTCGCGACATCACCGAACGACGAGCCGCCCTGGCTGAGCAACAGCGAACCGAGGCCACCCTGCGGGCCAGGGAAGCCCAACAGCGAGCCATGCTGGAGGCGGTGCCCGATCTGCTGGTGCGGGTGCAGCCCGACGGCACCTGTTTAGACTACCGGTTGCCCCACCGGGTTAGCTCCCCGGCCCCCGACCAGCCCACTCAAGCCCAGCACATCGCCGAGATTCTGTCGCCCGACTCGCTGCCGCTGACTCTGGCCGCAGTTCAGCGGGCGCTGCAAACGGGTCAGATGCAGCTGTTTGAACATGCCTTTGTTGTTCAGGACCGGGTGGTGCATGAGGAGGTGCGGGCGGTGGCCTGTGGGGTGCAGGAAGTGCTGCTGATGGTGCGGGACATGACCAGCCAGCGCCAGAGCGAGTTCCAGTTTCAGCGGCTCACCGAAAACGTGCCCGGCATGGTCTATCGCTATCTGCTTTGGCCCAGCGGCAACGACCAGATGACCTACGCCAGCCCGCGCTGTCGCGAACTGCTGGAGGTTGAACCCGAAGCTCTGGTGGAAGATATGGCAGTTCTGTGGGACATGATTCCCGCAGAAGATCGCAAGCGGATTCGCCAGAGCACCATCACCTCGGCCCAGACCCTCCAGCCCTGGTGTTTAGAGTTTCGCGTCCTCACACCCACCGGAAAACTGAAATGGATTCGCGGCTTCTCCCGTCCCGAACGCCAGCCCAACGGCAGTATTGCCTGGGACGGGCTGCTGCTCGACATCACCGAGAGCAAGCAGGCGAATGATGCCCTGCAATCTTCCGAGGCGAAGCTGCGCTCGATCCTGGAAAACACGCCCAGTCTGATCAGCCTGATCAATCGGCAGAGCACCACCCTGTTCATCAATCGCTCTCTGGCGGGACGATCTGCCACCAGCCTAATCGGCTGTCGCTTCACGGACTACCTGACTCCAACCCAGCCCGACCAGCTGGAAGCGGTGCTGAAAACCGTGTTTGAACGGGCCGAGGCGACGCGGTTTGAAGCCGTTGGCTTGGGCACAGATCAGCCCACGGCCTATTACGAGGTCTATATCGCCCCCGTGCGGCGTGCCCGGAACAGCGATCTGGCCAATGCCTCTAGCTTCCCGGCTGGCCCAGCCCAGATCGAAACCGCCACGGTAATCGCAGTGGATATTTCGGTCCGCAAGCAAACTGAGCTGGCCCTGCGCAAACAGGAAGCCCAGCTGCTGCTGGCCCTGGAAGCGGGCAAAATCGTCTGCTGGGAAACCGACCTGATTAGCCAGACCGTGACCACGTTTGGCGAACATCACCCCAACGGCCAGTGGCGGCCCGGCAGTAGCCAGATGGCTCTGAACGAGTCCTATAAGATGATTCACCCGGAGGACCGAGAGCGGGTGCGGCGTTTGGTTGAGGACGCGATCGGCAACACCAATACGTTTGAAGATGTCCATCGCCTGCTCCACTCCGATGGCTCGACCGACTGGATGTTGGCCAAGGGCAAGTTTCTGGCCGATGCTGATGGCCAGCTCACCCGACTGGTGGGAATGTCAATCAACATCAGCGATCAGAGGCAAACTGAAATTGCCCTGGAGGCCAGCGAAGCCCGGTTTCGAGCGATCTTTGAACATGCGGCGGTGGGCATCAGCCAGGTCAGTTTGACGGGCGAGTTTCTCCAGGTGAATCAGCGCTACTGTGAGCTGCTGGGCTACAGCGAGGCGGAACTGCTCGGGCGCAGTCTGGCCGATGTCACCCACCCCGATGACCAGGAGATGGAGTGGCAGGCGATCCAGCAGATGCTGCGGGGCGAGGTCAACGCGATTTCGCTGGAAAAGCGCTGTATCTGCAAAACCGGCGAGTGGCGCTGGGTGCATTTGACCGGCTCCTGGGTGCAGGATCACCTGGAGGGCCGCTCCTACCTGATTGGCGTCACCGAAGATATCCACGACCGCAAGCA
>JBJTUI010000665.1:0-4049 GCA_046080625.1 Elainella sp.
ATCAGTAAGTTGCAGCAGCTGATGGAAGGGGTGCAACTGGCTACTAAAACCTAGCTCCTGCAACCGTTCTGCCTCCTTTTGCGTAATGTAGAGGATTGATCTGCGGGCGAGAGAAGATCGGCGCGGCAAACTGGTTTGACATAGTTTACAGACTCAATCTACAGACTCGACCCCAGACCCCAGAACTAGGCCAAGCTCATCCTGACTCTCCACCTCCCCCATCCCCTTACCTCCCCCATCTTCCCATCTCCCCACCCTGTCCGATCCGGGAACTTCCCGATACAGTGGAAGATGTTCTTCCATCTGCCGTTGCGATGTCTCAGCCTCAATCTTTGCAGTACCCCAAAACCGCCCAGGTCGATCACATCGATCACTATCACGGTGTTGCGGTTGCCGACTCCTATCGCTGGTTAGAAGATCCCCATTCTGAACAAACCCAGTCCTGGATCGAGGCCCAAAATCAGGTGACGTTTGGTTTCCTCAACCAGATTGGCGTCAGAGACTCGCTGAAAGACCGGCTGACCCAGCTCTGGAACTACGAAAAGTTTGGTATGCCGTTTAAGCGGGCCAATCGCTACTTCTACTTTAAAAACGATGGTCTGCAAAACCAGAGTGTGCTCTATACTCTGCCCAGTTTAGAGGCCGAGCCTCGGGTGCTGCTTGACCCCAATCAGCTCTCGGAGGATGGCACGGTGGCGCTGTCGGGGCTGTCGATCAGCGAAGACGGCAACCTGATGGCCTACGGTTTGTCTACCGCCGGGTCCGATTGGCAGGAGTGGCGGGTGCGGCAGGTCGAGACGGGCGAAGATTTGGCCGATCACCTCAAGTGGATCAAGTTCTCCGGGGCAAGCTGGAGCCATGACGGTCAGGGCTTCTTTTACTCGCGCTACGACGAACCCAATGACACCACCAAGCTGGAAGAGGCCAACTATTACCAGAAGCTGTTCTACCACCGCCTGGGGACTGACCAGTCGGAAGATCTGCTGATTTATGAGCGGCCCGACCAGAAGGAATGGGGCTTTAGCGGTGGCGTCACGGAAGATGGGTGCTATCTACTCATCTCGGTTTGGCTGGGCACCGATCCCAAGAACTTGGTGTTTTATAAAGACCTCCAGCAGCCCGACAGCCCGGTCGTTGAGTTGATCAATAAGTTCGAAGCCAGCTATGGCCTGATCGACAATGAGGGCACTACCTTCTGGTTCCAGACTGACTGGGAAGCGCCCCGCAGCCGTGTCGTCGCCATTGATATTACCCAGCCTGACAAAGCCCGCTGGCGAGAAGTGATCCCACAGGCGGATGAAACCCTGGAGGGTGTGGGTCTGCTCAACCACCAGTTCGTTGCCTCCT
Organism: Elainella sp.; assembly: GCA_046080625.1. GTDB lineage: Bacteria > Cyanobacteriota > Cyanobacteriia > Elainellales > Elainellaceae > Elainella. The sequence goes on from JBJTUI010000665.1 coordinate 1,348, forward strand.
ACCTGAAGGACGCCCATACCCAGGTGAAGATTTTCGACCTGAACGGCAGCTTGATCCGCGAGGTGGAACTGCCGGGAGTTGGCTCAGCGGGCGGGTTTGGTGGTAAGCGCGAAGATACAGAAACTTTCTACAGCTACACCAGCTACACCACGCCCAGCACGATCTACCGCTACAACATGGTGACGGGCGAAAGCACGCTGTTCCGCCAGCCCAGCCTGGATTTCGACCCCGATGCCTACGAAACCCGGCAGGTGTTTTACCAGAGCCCGGACGGGACGCGGGTGCCTATGTTCATTTCCCATAAAAAGGGCCTGGTTCTGAACAGCCAGAATCCAACCATTCTCTATGGCTACGGCGGCTTCAACGTCTCGCTAACGCCCTCCTTTTCGCCCAGCACGGTCGTCTGGATGGAGCTGGGCGGCGTCTATGCTGTGCCCAACCTGCGCGGCGGCGGCGAATATGGTGAGGACTGGCACCAGGCGGGCATGAAGCAGAATAAGCAAAACGTGTTCGACGACTTCATTGCGGCGGCAGAATGGCTGATTGCCAGCGGCTACACTTCTCCGCCCAAACTGGCAATCTCCGGCGGCAGCAACGGTGGCCTGCTGGTCGGGGCCTGCATGGCCCAGCGGCCCGATCTGTTTGGCGCGGCCCTGCCCGCCGTTGGAGTGCTGGATATGCTGCGCTTTCAGAAGTTCACGATCGGCTGGGCCTGGTGTTCAGAATATGGCTCCTCTGAAGATCCAGACGAGTTCAAAACCCTCTACGCCTATTCGCCACTGCACAATCTCAAGCCCGGCACCGCTTATCCCGCTACCCTGATCACGACCGCCGACCACGATGACCGGGTCGTGCCTGCCCACAGCTTTAAGTTTGCAGCGGCCTTGCAGGCGGCCCATGGCGGCGAAGCTCCCGTGCTGATTCGGATTGAAACCAAGGCGGGCCACGGAGCCGGGAAGCCTACAGCTAAAGTGATTGAAGAAGTGGCGGATCGATTTGCCTTCCTGGTGAAGGTGCTGGATTTTCAGCCGAGCCTTTAACCTGATGCCTGGATTGTTCGAATCGCGGCTACCAGCTTAGCGTCAAAGTCGGGGTCGTCGAAGTGCGCGATTAGGGTTTTGGGGCGCTGGCTGAATCGGTCCATGTAGGCCCGGAAAGCAGCCTCGTCCTGACGGTTGGCCAGAAAATACCGCCGTAGCTCGACATCGCTCATTTCACTAAAATTGCGCCCAAAGTCAGCTTGGCTCATTGAAACAGATCTCCGTTAGGCAAAATTTCCAATTCTAAATCTTCACTCGGTCCAGCCAAGATATATAGGTTCCGAGTTCGTTGATCAAGGCAAATAAGGTGGATCGGCTGCAACAGGATAAATGTCAATCGATAACTAATGCGATAGAGGCTCTCCAACTGTGCATTAGTAGGCATTTCAAGTAATTCCTTAGAATTTATCGTAACAGTTGCTTCTAGCTCCAACGTGCCTAACCGGCGGTGAGCAAACTTCGCCCATTTGTTGGTTTTGCCACGCCCAAAGCCTGTGCGATCTGCTCCAGGCCCAATTCGCCTTTATACGACTCAGTCTCTGCTTCTAGGCCACGCAGACAGACCCTTTGCCATGAAGAGCTAGCATTGTGGTGCTTGCGGATGAATTCATTGGGCAGAGTATAAAACTCGATCTCACTACTGCCGCTAGAACCATCATATTTGCCGTAGAACTTACCGATATTCAGGCAGACAGCAATCAGAAAATCAAAAGCATCTAGGCTCTTCTCCCTTACGGGAAAGCTCCGGTTGCAGTCTGTAGCGTAGCAGCTCTTAACCTGAATTCTGACTTGTGCTAGTTCATACGGCTGAGGCTTGTATCTTGGGTTTGGGTGAATGCAGATCAAGTCGTAGCCTTCGTTGTTGGGCGGTGCTTTGTAGGTCAAAATATTGCGCCGCATTAAATATCCCATCACAAGGTACTCAGCGCTTTCAGACACCACGGGCAACCTTAGCTGCTGACGCTCATCCTGCATATTGTCTCCAAGATGTTATTTAGCTTTTGGTAGTGTTCCTGTCCACCACCGCTCAAAATATACTGCCCCTAGTGGAGGGCTAGCCCTCCACATCAGAAGCTCAGATTGCTTCAACTAAATTATTCTTTGAGAAAAGAATATTAAATCCGACGCTAAATACGGAAAACCTGGGGAAGAATTGCGCCAATCCGATAAATTTTAATCTACTCGCGAAAAATTAAACGCCCCCAAATGTGGAGTGTGTGGCGCAAAATTTTAGAGATAAACGCTAAACCTAGATGGCTACCCGTAAACAGGTAAAACGGGGCAGCGCTGGCCCTCTAGCGTCCTGGGAGATTTCAGGCGAGAATAAATATTAGAAAAAGATAATTCAGGAGAAGCTCCTGGAAGAATAGCCGCTGGTCATCGGAACAAGGATTGAGACGAACTTAGTTTCCGAAGTCTAGCAACGCTCGCGATTTAAGTTGCTCTCTGTCTGCCAGGGCCGAAAGCAACCGACGAGCAGTTTGGCTGTTTTTCCGGTTGCCAGTTTGGGGCGGCTAGGCCCGATTGCCAGATCGAGCCCTTGCCACAGATTCACCTGAGTTTGTTCAGACAATCACAAAGTTGAGCGAGGAAACCATGAAATCGCTATCAAATCACTCTGCCTTTGCTGACCAAAGTTCAGGCATACCTCCTAAGCTGAAG
>JBJTUI010000666.1:0-5347 GCA_046080625.1 Elainella sp.
TTCTGCACAACACCGCTGTCCTGTAGGATGACCTTACCGTTTTTGACGACTTGCTGACTTTCACATTTTGGGCAGTGCATCGGCTCTAATCCACTCGATGCAACCATTTTACATATCACTCCTTAACAGACCAGTGCCGAACAAGGGGCTTAAGCCCCTTGCCTGCTCAGGTTATTTTTACAAGACTCCTTAGATGGCCAGTCCTGGCAGGAGCTGGCTCGGGTGCAGCTACCCTATCATTTACCCTTCGATTTTCACGGCCAGTATTTTGACAGCACCGACGCCACCCAGCGCACCCAGCTGCATGGGTAATGGCGATCGGTAATCGCGAGCTGTTTGGGTCTGGGCTGGTATCAGGTTGGTTTCAGAAACGGCTGTTTGCTGGATTGTAGTATAGTTGTAATCTCCTGCTTGGCTTGACCGGTCGAGCCGACCTGGGAATCCGAGAGGAGATGCCTTTGGGAGGAGCGCCATCATGGACGCAGCTAGACCAGACGAAGCCAGACTAGACGAAGCCAGACAGATCAAAATCAGCAAATACCTCAGCAAACATCTGCGCCATACGCCCGAGCAACTGGGCCTGACGCTGGCTCCGGGCGGCTGGGTCGGCGTCGCAGAACTGCTGGCGGTATGTGCGGCCCACCAATTTCCGGTGAGTCGAGCCGAGCTAGAAGCCGTGGTGGCCCAGAGCGACAAACAGCGGTTTGCTTTTGACGATTCGAAGGCCCGAATTCGCGCCAACCAGGGCCACAGTACAGCGGTCGATTTGCAGCTCCAGCCCCAGACGCCGCCCTCCTGGCTGTATCACGGTACGGCTGAACAATTTCTGCCCGCAATTTTGCAGTCTGGCCTGCTGAAGATGGCGCGGCACCATGTCCATCTGTCCAGCGATCTGGAAACTGCCCGTAAAGTCGGAATGCGGCGCGGACGCCCGGTGATTTTACAGGTTGACGCTGGGGCGATGCAGGCCGATGGGTTTAGCTTTTACTGCTCCGAGAATCGGGTCTGGCTGGTCGATCGAGTGCCGCCGCAATATCTGGCCCTGGTTTCAGAACATTAATGTTGCCGTGAGGTGAATAATGCAGTTACAGCGCTTTAACACAGCTCAAGACTTCTGGCAGAACAATCGGGTTTATCTGGCAAAACATGAAGCAGAACACAATGCAATGCTGGGAATTGTCCAAACTCTGCTGCAATACCCAGAGCGCTATTCAGAGCCAACCTACCTGGCTGTGGTGCGGCAGGATCAGCATGTTCTGGCCGTCGCGATCCAGACACCGTCGGACAACCTGATGCTGTCTAGGGCCGAGGATTTGACCGCTTTGCAGCTGATCGCGCAGGATTTAGAGTCCGAATCCCTGCCAGGAGTATGCGGTCTGGTGGCCGAGACAGCAGCCTTTGTCCAGATCTGGCAGAACCTGACCGGGCAACCTGCCCAACCGGGACCCGCCTCGCGGATCTATCAGCTGACGCAAGTTGAACCCGTAACTCAGGTCAAGGGCAGCCTGCGGCTGGCGAGCTTGGCAGACTGGTCGCTGCTGCTCCCCTGGCTGAAGGATTTTGATGCGGGAATTGGGGTGACGGATGCGGCAGAAACCGAATCTAGGCTGACCCTGCATCTGAAGCGCCAGAGCCTTTACCTCTGGGAAGACGGCCTGCCGGTTTCGCTGGTGGGCGGCAGGCAGTTTACCGCGACCGCTGCCCGCATTGCCCCCGTCTACACACCGCCAGAACATCGGGGTCGGGGCTACGCTACCGCAGGCGTTGCGGCCTTGAGCCAGAAATTGCTCGACCAGGGCTGCAACCGCTGCTATTTGTTTACCGATCTGGCCAACCCCACCTCGAACCATATCTACCAGCAGGTGGGCTACCGCCCCGTTTGCGACTGGCGCGATTATTTGTTCAACTCACCGAAATCTTCTAGCTCACCGAAACCGATTGTCTAAACCGCCGATAGAGCATGGTGGGTAGCACGATTGGCCAGAAGACGGCGGCGACAAACACCGTCAGCCAGGAGTGCCAATCCGTTTTCGGGGTTGAGCTGTCTCGTAGAAATGCGTAAAGGGCAGTGCCACCAACCAACAGGGCACCAGTGATGTAGAAAAGCATGCTGCTAACCTCAGGGGTAAAGAACAGGAGACCATGCATCCCTGAACTGTCCCTATTCTGCAAAAAATCCAGATCAGCAGCTTCCTACAGTTTGGTCATCCTTTTGGATGAGGCCCTGGCTTCCTAGCTCAAGGTGGCCAACATTTCAGCGAGATGCGGCGGACGGGAGCGAGGGCAGACGCGCCTCAATTGCGGCAAAGGCCTGCTGGCCCAGAATGCGGTGGGCTGCCGTGCTGGGGTGAATGCCGTCCCAAAACAAAAACTGATCGGGATTGCCGCAGGCCCTAACGCCGGAGACACAGGCTGTGGTTACATTGGTGAAACCGAACTGGGCTGGACTGGTGCTCGCCGCCTGGTAAAGGGCGTTGGCATCCAGGGTCATAATCTCCAGATCTGCCTGTCCCAGCTGCTTCAGGGCGCGCCGCAATTCCTGGTTGTGGGTCTGGGTGAGGTTGACGAGCCTGGCTGCACTGGCGCTGCTGCTGGTGGCGGGCAGTTCACCCAGATTAGGCAAGTTGGCAACCAGCAGGCGCTTTGCTCCAGCGTCAGACAGAGCCCGAATTGCATCCAGAATGTTTTGAACTGGCGCAGTAGCGCTGGTGGCACCTTGCAAATAGTCGTTGGCTCCGGCCCAGAGGACATAGAGACCGGTGGGGCTCAGCTGCGAATTGGTCTGGGTGAACGACTGCACCTGTTTCAGCAGGCCCGGCACCAAACTATCTGTCTGATTGCCGCTGGTGGCTCCGCCGCAGGCAAAATTGTCTATCTGACTGGCAGCAAGCCCCAGCCGCTCGGCCAGATATTCGACCCAAACGCGCCCGTTGGAATAGCGGCCTTGAAAGTAGGGTGGGTTCGGGGGATATAGTCCGTTGGTAGTCCGGAATACAAAACCCGTATCGGAGAGACTATCGCCAAACACAATCAAACGGTCGATTGGTTGGGCTGCCTGCGGTGCCTGAATTGAAAAGCTCAATGCTGTCATAAATGCCGCGAGTGCCAGAACAATTGCAACAATGATTTTTCTCACTGTTTTTCACAAATCATTGTGTTTTACAAATCACATGTTTCACAAACCGCTGTTTTTCACAGAAACCATTTTCCACAGAGACTCATACCAATCTTTTTTGAAGCTGCACAAAATTAATGGCCAAAGGTGCTGCGCCCCCACACCCCTCTTTCTATGCAGGCTTACAGAAAATTGGCATCAGATCTCAAACAGCTTGCGGAAAATTACCCTATACTCCTGTCGATTGCTTTTCTACCGGTCCAGTGTTCTCGAAGCGCCTCTAAAGTTGCTCTGATGCTTCGGGCTGTCCAGATGTTTGGCTAATCACGGGCTATTCAGCCTGTTTTCAGCACTGTCTGGTTTGGATACTTTATTCACTATAACGAATTAGCCATAGGCTCGTGATGCTGCCCTCGGGCCAGACGGTCGAGCCAGACAGCTAAACCACGGATTAATACTAGGGTTTAATATTGGGGCGCAGAGGATAGGTCTCTGCTGGCACTGCCCCACACATCCTCCTGTAGCTTACTGAAATAAAATAGCTGCAAATAAAAGAACACTTCTAGCTGCGCTGGGTTATTACATTGTTCCACTCAGCTTTGTGATTTTATCTATACAGAAAGTGGAGGGCTTTGAAGCATTGGAAATTGGTGAATAAATATGGATAGTCGTATGAAATGCTAACCTGTACTAGACTCAGAAGCGAACAAATCCGGGATGCAAATTATGCCTGCATTGAGAATATCTACTGGTTGTGATAGTTGCCCCTAGATTGTCTAGACTATGGCAGACACAGGGATCATCTAGAGGCAAACATACAGCCAGCCTCACGCTGTTATTGAGCTATTGAGTATTAGCTCGGTGGGGGTTGACTATTGCGCATACCGACTGGGAGACGTGGATGCCGGAAGCTGGGGCACCACAACAGCAGCGTTCCCCTCTGGTTTCACTTCGTAGAGCATGAGGCTTTCTCGCGAAGGACAGCAGAGAGGATCTGAAGCGTCGTAGCGATTAAACGAAGCGCTGAGGTAGCCATCCCGGTAGAGATCGACGTTAAACAGGCTGCCGTCGGTGCGGGAGTCCATGGGCGTGGGGGAGAGCGTTCCAGAGAACATACCTTTGGTGAATACAAACACCTGATACTGTAGGGGGCGACACATGCCGTCGGCGTTGGCCATGCCTGTGATTACAGTCGTGTCGTTGTAGGTTTGGGCAGCTCCGCTCAGGGTCCAGCCAGCAGCTGTGACGAGCTGGTCTTCGGGCAGGGTGGCTCGCCGCAGTCCCTGCTGACAGTTGGGCAAGTTGTTGCCTTCCTGCTCTGGAGCTTGAGGAATTGTTGCCCCTGCCTGATTCCAGTTGGTGTTGCCATCGAGCCAGCTGTCGCTGGATGCGGTTTGGGCCAGGGCAAGGGGAGGGAGCAGCATCGCGGCTAGCAGTAGAGCGCTAGAGCAAAGAAATGTCGGTCGGTTCAGGGGTGAGCGGCCAGAGCGCAGAGCAAATTTTTGAAGTTTCATGGGTTATTCTGTTTTTGCAAATTTTATTGGCTATTCTGAACGAGACAGATATAGCTTACTTGTTGACCCGTGAATCAGGATTGTGGTTCCAACCCTGTAAAAGAATTTTATGCCAGCTCCTGTCGATTGTTTAATGTCCTGCCCCCGGTTGTGCAATCTCAAGTTATGCAGGCTCAAGTTGTGCAGGCTCAAGTTGTGCAGCCTTAAACAGCAGAGAACCAGCCCCGGTCTAAACCTTTGATCAGAGACTTTGGAGACAACTATGCCCCGTGCTGTATCCCGTGTTGTGCAGGCCGATATGCTCGATGCCAAGACTCCGCCCGATGTGATCATCCGGCCCGAAGCGCGACGGCCCGAACTCGATCCGACCCTGGGGATTCCGGTCACCGTTCAGCGCCAGCAGACTCCGCGCCACCGGCTTGCTGTGGTGGGGGATTCTCTCAGCCACGGGTTCCAGAGCGGTGCGATCTTCAACACGCCCCTGTCCTATCCGGCCCTGATTGCCCAGGCTCTAGGCTGGCCCAACTTTCGCTTCCCCCGCTATGGCGGCCCTGGGGACGGTTTGCCTCTCAACCTGGAGCGCTTGGTGCGGGAATTGGAGCAGCGGTTTGGCGACAAGCTGGACTGGTGGGAGTTTGCTCCGGGTCTGGTGTTCGTGCGCGAATTTCTGGATCGGGTCGAGGACTACTGGGAGCGGGGCGAAGGAACGATATTGCCC
>JBJTUI010000667.1:0-2979 GCA_046080625.1 Elainella sp.
ATGTATCGCTCCATGACCTTGTACATCGTGAGCAGGGGGGTAAGGCTTTTCCTTCATTGTGGAAAATTGCCCCGCCTGCGTCTGTTCATCGGTCATAATTTCCGGATCTGGAGTGGTCATAGTTTCCGGAATTCACAGCACGAGCTGCGTTCGCCGCTGAACCCCATTCTGGGGTGGACGAAAATGCTGAGGACTCGTCAGTTTGGTCCCGATATGACGGCCCGCGCTCTGGCCGCAATTGAACGCAACGCAGAGCTACAGGTGCAGTTGATTGAAGATCTGCTGGATGTCTCGCAGATTTTGCAGGGCAAGCTGCGGCTCAACACGACCAGCGTCAATCTGGTAGCCGTGGTTGAGGCTGTCCTGGAGACAGTGGGGCTTGCTGCCGAAAGCAAACTAATCGACCTCCAGTTCACCAAACCCGACCCGGTCTGGCTGATCGGCGATGCAGCTCGATTACAGCAAATAGTCTGGAATCTGCTCTCCAACGCGATTAAATTTACTCCGGCGGAGGGCAAAATTCGGATCGAAATTGACCTGCTCGACCTCGACCAGCAGAAGCACAGTCCCACTGGCCCATCGGTACAGCTGCGGATTAGCGATACCGGCCAGGGTATTAGTCCCGCTTTCCTACCCTATATGTTTGACTATTTCCGCCAGGCTGAGAACGCGATCACGCGCCAGTTTGGTGGACTGGGGCTGGGGCTGACGATTGTGCGCCATCTGGTCGAACTGCACGGCGGCAAAATTCAGGCCGAAAGCCTTGGAGAAGGTCAAGGGGCAACCTTTCGCGTCACCCTACCGCTGTTGCGCCCCCTCCAGCAAACCCAGCCCGACGTAGTTTTGCCCTTGATTGGCAGCTGGCAGAATTCGTTGGATGAGGTGCGGGTCCTGGTTGTGGAAGATGATGCCGATATGCGCGATTACATGGGCATAGTGCTGAGCGAGGCCGGTGCGATTGTGACCCTGGCTAGTTCTGCTGGCGAAGCCCTGGCAAAACTCTCCCGCTGCCAGCCCCAGGTGCTTGTCTGCGATATTGGCCTTCCCAATGTGGATGGCTGTAGTCTGCTGCGTCAAATTCGCACGTTGGTGCCAGAGTTGGGCGGGCAGGTACCAGCGATTGCCCTGACGGCCTATACGGGAGAATATAACCGGCAGCACATTCTCTCGGCTGGCTTCCAACTGCATGTGGCAAAGCCAGTGGCCCCTGATGCGCTGTTGGCGGCAGTGAGTAGTCTTGTGGATCAGGCCGTGGATGTCTAGAATTTGGATGCCTAGGGTCTAGTGGCTCAACGGACTGCCAGTTACTCTAGCTTGACCCAGCGGGTGCGAGGTGAGTCAGAGGGAGTCTGACCATGACAGTGGTGGTGGCTTCGGGCTGGCTCTGGATCTGAAACTCACCGCCGTAGAGTTCAACCAGTCGCTGAACAATCGCCAGTCCCAGGCCAGCTCCCTGCTGCTCGTAGAGCCGCCGTTCAAACTGCATATAGGCACCCAAATTGGCAATTTGTTCAGCAGTCATGCCGCGGCCCTGATTGGATACCCTGAGCGAGAGAGTTGTGCTGTCGATCTCGGTTTGCACCACCACCGGACCAGCGGCAGAAAACTTGCAGGCATTGCTGACGAGTTCTTCAACAATCTTCTGAAAATGGGGCTCGGCCAGTCCAACTTCAGGCTCGAACGGGCTGCTGTGATGAATTGTCAGATCGGTAGAGCGCTCAAACTCTAGGGCCGTCTGTCTGGCCACAGCCTCAATCACGGTGTAAGCCTCTGCTGTTGATTTTTCCTGGAAGAGTTGGGTTTGTTCTGGGTTGTTGGCCAGCAGTTCCAATTTTGCGTAGAGCAAAAAGTTTTGCATCAGATGGTGGAGCCGCAGGGCCGAGCTGTAGATCAATTCTGCCGACTCCTTGATCTCGGTTCGATCAATGGTGTCTGCTTCACGAAACAGCACTTCCGAAAACCCAAGAATGCCGTTTAGAGGGGTATATAGCTCGTGGGGCAGCGATTGGGCAATGTTGTCGCGCAACTGCTTCAACTGGGCCTGCGACTGGGTGTGTAGCATCGCCTGCCTCTCAAAGCGGCTGCTGATTGCCCTCAGCAGTTCATCTGCCGTACAGGGCTTGGCCAGATAGTCATCTGCTCCCAAATCCATGCCGTGGCGCAAATCGGCCTTGGTGGTGCGAGCTGTCAGAAATACGAACGGAATAGTTCTGGTGGCTTGCTCCCGTCGAAGCTGGGTCAGCACCTCATAGCCATCCATCTCCGGCATGGCCACATCACAGAGAATCAGATGGGGCAAGTGCTGTAGTGCAAGCTGTACGCCAGTTTCACCATTCGACGCCGCCAGCGTTTTGTAACCTTCCAAGGTCAGCAGGTCTTGCAGCGTTTCTTGAATAGACGGATCGTCTTCAATCACTAGAATGGTTTTGGCAGATCTCATGGCGGGCTTGGATAGCATCTCAGAACTAGTAGGGAGAGGCGAAAGAGATTGAGGGGCAATCAGATTTCTGTAGCAAAACAGCTTGCCGATTCAGCCAACTGTCGCTGCTTCCAAGGCTATTATTCCCGTCTCTAAATTCTGAAACTATGCTTCATCAGGTCTTTATCAAGCTGCCCCCCAGGCGGGCTGTCTGCCTCTAGCCGCTCAAGCCTATCAGAGGAGAACCGGCATCGAGAAATTTGCAATCTGAGTTTCTGGAGTTGAACCAAGCTGGGCTGTAGCCATAACTCAACTTCGTGATCGATCGACACTCGATTAGATGCAGTTCGATCAAAAGCTGGACAATTTTATACTACATTTGTAGTATATAGATAGCTGGATACCGAGCTAGTACAGTGAGTAAGAGATTTCCAAGTAAAGAATGATCCAATAGTTAGGGTGATTTGCCCGAGATCTCGACAAACCACTTCGGCAAATTAGGAAGGCGCTGCAATTGCTTCTCCACCTCCGCCATTGCCCGTTTACTGAGTTTGACTCCT
>JBJTUI010000668.1:0-5391 GCA_046080625.1 Elainella sp.
TGTGTTTATCTCCTACGGTTTGGTTCAAGCCACCGTGGGAGTTACTTTACCTGCGCTCCGGAACTCCGGGAACGCTCAAAGCTGGTCAAGTCGCACTGGTAGAACCAGTGGCTTACCTTCTGAGCTACTGACAAGTTAGCAATCTCAAGATAACTTGAGCGATAAGTTGCATTCAGGAGCATTGTTCCCATGTCTTTCGGTAAAAGAGTTTTTGCTGAGTTTATCGGCACATTTTGGCTAGTTTTCGCAGGGTGCGGTAGCGCCATTTTTGCAGCAAACATTCCCTACGACAATCCGGCCAACCCTTTGGGGATCGGGCTATTGGGGGTTTCGATTGCCTTTGGGCTGAGTGTATTGACCATGGCCTTTGCCGTGGGTCGAATTTCGGGCGGCCATTTCAACCCGGCTGTGACGCTGGGCCTGTGGGCAGGTCGGGTGTTTCCCAGCTCTAGCATCCTGCCCTACATCTTTGCCCAGGTTCTAGGCGCGGTGGCCGCAGGCGGTCTGCTGTATTTGATGGCTAGCGGTCGGCCTGGGTTTAGCTTGGATGGGTCAAACCCGCTGGCAACCAACGGTTTCGGAGCCCATTCTCCGAGCGGTTACGGTCTGCTGGCCTGTTTCGTCGCCGAAGTCGTTCTCACTTTCTTTTTCCTGATTGTAATTCTGGGCGCTACCGATAACGGTATCCCTGGCGGGTTCGCTCCAATTCCGATTGGTCTAGCCCTGACGTTGATCCACCTGATTAGCATTCCGATTACCAACACTTCGGTGAATCCAGCTCGCAGTACCGGCGTTGCCCTGTTTGTGGGAACGGAGCTGTTCAGCCAGGTCTGGCTATTCTGGGTTGCGCCAATTCTGGGAGCAATTCTGGCAGGCTGGGCCTACACCTACGTGATCGACCCTGATCCGGTCGAAATTCCTGAGCAGCTGCGCTCGGAAGCTGTGAGACGATAATTCCACTTTGCTGATAGCTCAGCTTCAACATCCCTCTTCTGGTTCAGTAAATTGTCATTTTTGTTTGCGGGGTGCAGGGGTTTCACCCCTGTCTGGAGGCGCAGCCCCCCCCCACCCTTACCTTTCAAAACAAACGTGACAGACGACTAGAAGGGGGATTTGTTGATTGAGGATTTAATCGATGATCTTAGGGGAGTCCAGAGGGCTTGCCTTCTGGGGCGCAGCCCCCAAACCCCCACCATCCGACAAATACTTGCACCCACCTATATGGTTCCTTCTATGGTTCCTTCGCCAGCTGTCTGCGAATGCTGTCGGGCAAGAGTTGGTGGAAGAGTTGATAGAATAGAACAACTGTTTCAGGCTGTTGTAGCTCACCGTTCTGCCTGCTGCTGTTTCTGCCTGCTGCCGTTTCCGTCTGCTACCACTCTGCACACCACCGTTTCTGTTGATTATCGCTATGCTTGAACTGCACTGTCATACCACCTGTTCCGATGGGGCGCTATCGCCCAGCCAGCTTGTACGGGCGGCCCATGCGGCGGGGGTGCGGGTGCTGGCTATCACTGACCATGACACCATGGCCGGCTGGGATGAGGCCGAAACGGTTGCCCAGAGTCTGGGGCTGGAGATTGTGCCGGGTCTGGAGCTGAGCACGGTTTACCACGAGCGGTCGCTGCATATTCTCGGATTCTACCCGGAGCGCCAGCGGCTGCAATCGCCGTTAGAGGAACGGTTGGCGGGCCGCTACCGACGGGCTCAGGAAATGCTGGACAAGCTGGCGACTCTGGGGCTGGCGCTCGACGTTCAGTTCGCTCCCAACCGGGCTCCCGGACGGCCCCACATCGCTGCTGCTCTGGTGCAGGCGGGCTATGCCAAATCGCACCAAGAGGCTTTTGACCGCTGGCTGGGCGACCAGGGACCGGCCTACGTGCAGTATGAAAAGTTTTCTGCCCAAGACGGGATTCGGCTGCTGCGGGCCTGTCAGGCGGTGCCAGTCTGGGCTCACCCCTACCTGTTTCGGGGCGGTGAGGTCGAGGCGGTTTTGCCGGAACTGGTGGAGGCCGGGTTGCTGGGGCTAGAGGTGTATCATCCCTCCCACAGTCCCAGTCAGCAGCAACGCCTGGAAGAACTCTGCCAGACCTACGGTTTACTGGCGACCGGAGGCAGCGACTATCACGGTACTTTGACCGACCTCACGGACTCGCGCCACACCGAACTCAACCAACTCCACCTGCCCGAGACGCTGCTGCTGCCGCTGAAGCAGGCTGCTGCCCAGCTGCGAGCCTAGGCGACTTAGGTCTATAGCAACTTCAACAGCTGGGCTGTGCAGTCCTGGGTGTTGACCAGACTTTCGGCTGCATCGCCCGAATAGAGATCGGCGGTGCGATAGCCCTGGGCCAACAGCTGGGTTTGGGCCTGCTCGATCTGCTGAGCCGCAGCCGTTTCGCCCCACTGGTGCAACATCAGCACCAGGCTGTTGATCGCGCCCAGCGGGTTGGCAATCCCTCTACCCGCAATGTCGGGAGCCGTGCCGTGGATCGGTTCGTATAGCCCAAAGCCCTCGCCGTTTAGGCTGGCCGAACCCAGCAGACCAATGGAACCGACAATGGCTCCGCCAATATCACTCAGAATATCACCGAATAGGTTCCCGGCTAAAATCACGTCAAACTGTTTGGGATTAATCACCAGCTGCATCGCTAGATTATCGACCAGCATCGGCTCGACTGTGACTTCAGGGAAGGCCACCGCCGTTTCGGTCACTAGCTCCGTCCAGGGGATCTGGGGCAGGGCGTTTTGCTTGTGGGCCACCGTCAGGCGACAGCGGCGCGACTGGGCCAGTTGCAGCGCTACCTGGGCAATCCGGCGAATCTCTTCGTCGTAGTAGCGCATCGTGTGATAGCCATAGGCACCTCGGGCATCCACAGTCCGTCCGGCAGGGCCGAAATAGATGCCGCTGACGAGCTCGCGCAGGATCAGGATATCTACTCCGATTAGCCGCTCGGGCTTGAGGGGCGAGCTGTGGAACAGGGCCGGACTGGGACAAATGGGCCGCAGGTTAGCAAACAGATCAAACCGCTGGCGCAGTTCCAGCAGCCCGCAGGTGACGGCTCCTAGCAAAATTCCGTCTGCGGCTTCACAGAGGCGGAGGGTTTCGTCGGGGCAGGGATGGCCGCAGGCGAGCAGGGCGGGTTGGCCAATCAGCCCCCGCTCAACCTGGACCGCAAATCCCTGCTGCTGGGCAACGCCATCCAGCACCGTCAGGGCGGCCTCAACCACCTCTGGCCCAATTCCTTCCCCCGGCAGAGCCACCAGCCGATAGCGCCCGTTCCTGGCTGCCCTAGCTACCGATCTAGAGAATCTAGTCATGGGCCTGCTCAGGAGCCTGTCTGACTCCGGCCAAAATGAACGCAATCGCCTCCTCCGTGTGGGCCTGGATCATCTCGGGGCTGAGGCGGTCAATCTCGGGCGTGAGATGCTTCCAGTTTTGATGCACCGTGAAATAGAACAGGCAGACGCTGAGGATGTGGGTCAGGGCTAGGAACGGCTGGAGGGGCCGAAAAACGCCTTCGGCCATGCCCTGCTCCAGGATTTGCAGCAGATGTTGGTGTAGCCCCATGACGTTGCAGTCTTTGAAATACACGCCCTGATTCTGGCTGGCCTCCTGAAACCACAGCATCTGGCGCTGAGGATTTTGGGCCTCGTTGGCGATTGCAATCCGCACGATTTGGGTCAAGGCCTGTTCGGGCGACAGCCCGGCAAAGCTCAACTGGCCCAGCGTGGCCTGCACCTGCTCAACCGGACGCTGTAACACCGCCCTGTAGAGGCTTTCCTTATTCTCAAAATAGTAGTGCAGCGTCGCCGTCGTCACCTGGGCCTGATGGGCAATGGCGCTCATCCGCGCTCCCCTCAAACCATGCCGAGAAAACTCCTGCTCGGCGGCATCCAAAATCTGCTGCTGTGTCGTTGCCGCATCTCGCACCGGACGGCCTGCCTTGACACTGCCTTTCGCACTAGCCTTCGCACTGCGTTGATTTTTAGCCCTGGCTTGACTCAATCGGCCCACTGAATTGCGCTCGTCTCTGGTTTTGTCTTTATCCTACCAAATGGCTGGCGCTAAAAATCCCTGGATTGACTCTCTGGTAAGCCGTTGATAAACTGACTAATTAATTAGTTAGTTAAATCTCAACCAAAATGCAGGAATTGCAAGGCGCTCCCTGGCTGCTGGCCCACCGCTCAATGCTGAAACCGAACCAGCCGCTGAAGCTATCGCTGTTGGGCCAGGATTACGTCCTCTGGCAAGATTTACAGGGCAACGTGAGCGCCTTGCCCAACGCCTGTCCCCACATGGGGGCGATGCTGTCTGAGGGCTGGTGTGTGGCCCGTCCCGACCGCAGTAGCACCATCGTCTGTCCGTTTCACGCTCTGGAGTTTGACAGCGCTGGCTGCACCGTTCTGCCCGGCTCCCGGAAACCTACCTCCCTGCTGCCGCCGCTGGAGCTGATTGTGCAGGGCGATCTGATCTGGAGCTACGGTGGCCATGCGCCCAAACTGCCGATTCCGCCCCTGATGGCCCAGATCGCCACCGACTACGAGTTTGTGGGCGTGACCGGGGAGCGCAGTCTGGCCACGCCCGTGCTGAATCTGCTGCTGAACATGCATGACTACAACCACCAGAACGGCACCCACCGCGACCTGTTTGAAATCGAGTCAGTGCAGGTACAGCAATTCATCGATCAGGGCATGCATTCCCACGCCTACCTGTCCCAACCGCGTCAACCGCCCCAGCTGCGGGATATCCTGAAAAATCCGGCCCAGTTGGCCATGCCTAAAGTGCTGGAGGCCCACCTGGAAAACTTCTTTCCGTTTATGGGCATCATGCATGGCGACAACCCGATCCTCAGCCTGAAGGAATGCCACTTCTACCGCCCAGAATCAGCCCAGCGCTGCCATGTGTTTGTGTTGCTCTACATGCAGGCCCGTTCGCCCCTGGCCCATCTGCTGAAACGCAACCTGCTGAAGCTGATCGATGTGGTGATCGAGCAGGATGCCAGAATTCTTAGCAAAATCTATACTGACACGCCCCAGAGAATCAAACTCAACAACGAAGTGGGAATCGATTGGATACGCCGCAACTACAAAAAATTCCCCGAACTTGAGCCAATCGCGCTTGAGCTAACTACAGAGAACACCTGCCCATCGGTCTGACCTGCCAGACCTTAGTGGTGCAGAAAACTCCTGAAACCCAGTAAACTCGTTATTCTCAATAAGGTTTTTTATTGAGAACAGCTAAAAATTCAACGCAGATATAAGGGTTTAGGCTATAGTACGTTTGCTCAAGATGAAGTCATCAACCTCCGGCAAAGCCGGAGGCTTGAGCATATGGGAGCCGCTCAAAGCGGCTTACCATTCATCAGACAATCGCAGTTGGTCAATTCGTTG
>JBJTUI010000669.1:0-2862 GCA_046080625.1 Elainella sp.
CGAGAACTTGTCTTTGAGCTCTCCTCAAGTTTCTCTAATTGCTCCACCGCGAGCGCTCGCAGGTTCTTCGCTACCGTCACTAACCGCTCTGGCTCCAACGACTGAAGGTAGTCGTCTGTCATCTGTTCGAGGTCGGCTTTATTGAGCTGGGCCATGAGTCAGAAGAGCGTCACTAGGCGCTAGTATCACCCATTTGCCACCCTAGGAGACTTAAAAAAACCTGGAGTTTATTGGCATGATGGCAGGGGGGGAGGTGAACCTTTACGGTCAGTCAACTGCTCAAACAGCACTGCTTCGAGTTCTGCTGCCATCACCGCTCGTCGATAGTTTGCCCAGCGCGATTAGCACATCGGTACCGAGCTTACATCTCTACTTGGCCACAGCAGTCGCCAGGCTTAGTAGTTTGATTTTGCATAGAGTTTGCATAGAGATGTTGAAGCGCTTACTGTGCTTCTATTTGGCTAAAGATGGCTACAAAGGCACCTTTATGGGTGCTTTTTTATTAGACTTGCTATTGATCTCGCTACAGAAATCGGCAACGTCAAGCAGCTATGCAGAACAGCACCCAGCTCAATGAACCCCAGTTTCAGAGCCAAGCCAAGCGACAGATCCGCCTAGCAGACGCGAAGGCAACCCAGCGGCTGGGCCAGGTTTTAGGCCAGCTTCTGGTGCAACTTGCCCAGACATCCTGCGAAGCTCAGGCAGAACCGGCCAGCCTTGTCCTGCTGCTCAGCGGTAATTTGGGCAGTGGCAAAACCACGTTTGTTCAGGGGTTGGGACTGGGTCTAGGCATTCTGGACGATATTGTCAGCCCTACCTTTACGCTGGTTTGTGAATATCCCGAAGCCGAACTACCGCTCTATCACTTCGACCTATACCGGCTCCAGCCGCCCGAGGTAGAGGAGCTGGTCCCAGAAACCTATTGGGACGGCAGTGAGTATCCGCCCGGTGTGGTAGCAATCGAATGGGCCGAGCGCTTGCCCTACTTGCCCGCCGAATACCTCAGTATTGAACTGGTGCTGGATCCAGACGTGGATCTAGAAGTGGACCCAGAAGAGTCAGTGGGCCTGGCCGAACCCGGACGGTTAGCCAATCTTCAAGCCGTAGGACAAGCGCCTCAACAGCTACTCCTGACTCTGGAACCAGCGCTAGCCTCTGCCCTGGGGCAGTAGATGGCCTCAATCTGGTGGCTGTCCCCCAACTCCACGACCAGATCGACGGCCTCTGATTCGAGCAAAGGTGTGACAAACAGCTCCGGGTGTAGGGCTCGCCAGAAATACTCGACAAATTCGTTAACCGCCGCTGCCGACATCCCGGTTCGACCCGCCGCCTGCATCTGCTGTTCGGCCTGCCAGCGCCACTGCTGACTGAAGCGATAGTTAGTGGGATAGAGCAGCAGCCAGCGGTCGAGCAAGTTCCAGAGGGGCAGATAAGCCTGGAGCTGACGATTCCCCGTCTGGGCAAGCTCCCGGTCGGCAGCGGTGACGATGGGCGGGGGAGCCGTGGCAAACTGGGCTGGATCGATCGGGCGCACCCCCACAAACCAGCCCTCAAACAGCAGGATATCGGCCCGGTCAATCCGTTCAGGTTGGGTGCGGTCGCCAGCCCCATTGTGTAGGGATTTATCAAATCGGGGGATGGCCACGGGAAACTGGTTCTGGCGCAGCTGTTGCAGCAGGTTTAGCCCCAGCTCGACGTCATGGGTACCGGGCGGGCCGCGCCAGCTAAACCGGGGATCGAGCCGCTGGAGCTGCTGACGCTCCGCGTAGGTTTTATACAGATCGTCGATCGACAGGTAGGCCACCGAACGCCCCATCTGGGAGAGAATTGTCGCCAACAGCCGGGTCAGGGTGGTTTTGCCCGTGCCCTGTCCACCCAAAATTCCCTGAATCAGCGGACGCTGGAGGCCATCCTGCCAGAGCAGCAGCTGTTCGGCCAGCGGCAGCCAGAGCTGCCAGCAGTGGGTCAGCGAATAGGAAGGCCAGCCCAGCTGGGTCTGACAGAACTGACTCAGGACGGGATGTAGGGCTCTGAGGCGCTGGAGCCGCTGTTCTACCCTCGCCGCTGCCCGATCTGGAGTGAGGCCAAAGGCTCGCATCTGCCAGGTTTGGCTCAGCAGCTGGGTCGCCAGAAATTGGTGTGATTTATCCCGCTGCGACTTGTCGGAGACTGCCGCTTCGGTCACGGGTTCCGTCACGAGGTCGCGCAGGCATTGCTCCAGGGTCTGGCCAGTTGGGCTAGTCGGCGGCTGATCGCACGGCGCGGAATCGGGGGGCGGAATTGGATCGGAGGGCATAGTGGATCGGATAGCGCAGTGGATTGGATAGCGCAGTGGATCGGAGGCACAGTGAATTCTGCCAGATGAATGCGAGCCCAATCTGGCTCCTAGCTGCCCAGTTTGAACGCTTCGACAAACATGCCGTAGAGCAGCCCCAGCTTGGTGTCGTTCAGCAGCTCCAGAAAGAGCAGCCGCTGTTGCGATGCCGCCAGTTGCCGGTCGGTGCGGTAGACCAGCCAGCTCGCTACTTCAACAATCAGAACTAGCAAGAAGGCCGCGATCACATCCAGTTCGGCTTTCTGTCCAGCAATGGTGGATATAAGCGTGGCTAAAAAGTTGCCGCCCAGAAATCCAATCACCAGCAGCGAAAGCCGCCGCCAGGGGTTGCGGAAAAACCCAATCACCTGCCCCGAGGAGCGGCTGATCAGCGTCGTGAGGCGCGTATTCTGCATGGCTGTAATCTGTCGCGAGAGGGAAGGGCTGAAGCTGCCAGAAAGCGAGTTTCAAGGCCAGTCTGAAAGCCAGTCCAGTCATGGCAGCAGGCTCATTCTGAATGCTACCCCAAACCTGGCAAACACTGTCTA
>JBJTUI010000670.1:0-6201 GCA_046080625.1 Elainella sp.
CTTCCAAAATCCCCAAGCTGGTGTTGCAGGCTCTGGAGAAAAGTCGGGCTTGAACCTACCGCCCAATCCATTTGCCTAACAAATTAGATCGAGCCTGCCGCTGGAGCTGAACTTGACAGGCTGAATCTGGTAAAGCGCCGGACTCCCATCTCCCAGGACAAACTCGCCGTAGTCTGCCAGGTTATCCAGGCCAACCCAGCCCAGCAGCAGTTCTGTGGCGATCCAGACGGTCAGTTTGACGGCCAGTTTACCCCAATGCACCTGGGCCGATTTGTGTTGCGCGGCTGTCCGTGTCATCGTCCTGCCCTCCCGCTGTTCCGACTGCTGATCTATCGGTGCGAAAACGACAGATTATGCAGCAGAGTATCCAGCAGATTATGCAGGGGTCGCCTTTTCAGATTGCCTGTCTTTCCGGGCTTCAAATCCAGGGTTCGTCGTCATCCAACTCATCCGCTTCTGGAGCCGGAGCACCAGGGTCAGGCGAATTGGAGTTGGGCGAATTGGGTCTGGGCAGATTGATCGGCGGATTCGTCCTGGGCAGGCCAGCCTGGGGCGCGCTGGGATTGGGCAGATTGATCGGCGGGCGATTGGGCCGAGCTGGAGCGGGTTGATCGGGGCTGGGCAGGTCGATTTTAGGCCGATCTTGAGGCCGATCTTGAGGCTGCTCTTGAAGCTGCTCTTGAGGCCAATCAATTTCAGGCACACCGCTCACCACAGCATCAGGCGCATCGGGCAGAATGGGCGGCGACTCAACTGGCGGTAGATCAAGCGGCGGAAAAACAGGTGGCGAATCGCTGGGCGGTGTGTCTGGCTGGAACAGTTTGGAGGGAGCCAGTTCGGAAGCTGACGGCTCGGGAGGAGCCAGTTCAGAAGAGGCCGGTTTTGAAGACGGTTCTGAAGAAGAAGATTCAGGGGAAGACAGCTCGGAGTCTGACTGCTCGAAGTCTGACAGCTCGGAGTCTGGCCGCTGAGAAGACAGCCGTTCCGCAGGCGACAGATCGCTGGATGGCAAGTCAGGCGCGTTTTCCTGGTCGTCAGTCCAATCCTCCCACTCGTCCCAGGCCGGGGTGGGTTCGGGCGGGGTAGCAGGGGAAGTCGGGGCCGAGATTGGAGGGGCAACAGACCCAGCGGCGGGAGGGGCAGGCACATCGTCCCACACATCATCCCAGTCGTCCCACTCGTTTGGGTCGGAAGCTGGGGCAGCCGGATGGCTCGGATTGTCAAACGGGTTGGGGATAGGTTCAGCAACCTGACCAGACTCTGATCGGGACGGGGTGGAAGGCTGGGGAGCGGGGCGGGACGGAGTGACTGGGCGAGGGGCCGGTTCGTTTGGTTCGGGCCGATCAAAATCAAACGCCTCGTCCAGATCAAAATCCCAGTCTTCACTCTCGGGCTGCGAACGCCGCCCAGATAGCTCATCGGCCACCGTTTCAAACGCCTCTTCGGCCTGTAGCGTCAGAGTTTCCAGACCTGCCTCGACCTGTTCCGTAACCAGCTGGGTTTTCTCCTTGGCCTGCTCCAGAATCACCTGGGTTGTCTCTTTAGCCTGCTCTAAAATCACTTGGGTTTTTTGGGTAAACCGCTGCGAGAATCGCTGGGCTCTGGTTTTGGCCTGTTCGGTCAACTGCTGCAACTGCTCCCTGGCCTGTTCGGTCGTGGCTTCGGCCCGCTGGCTCAGCTTTTGCGACAAGCTCGCCTGGTAGAGGTCAAACCGGGCCGACTCCGAAACCAGCACCCGCTGTTTGCCAAAGCTGAGAATCTGATAGGGCGGCAGCTGATAGAGTTCGCCTACCAGGCCGCCCCAGTCGGAAGAGGTAAACAAATAGTCGGTAATTTCGCCCGTGCGCAGGTCAAACAAACAGTCGATAATCCGGCCAACCCGATTGCCCTGATCGCTCCAGATCTCGTGATCGATCAGGGATTCCAAACGGCGCACCCGATCGGCGGTAGTTTTCTCAGGCTGGCCCTGGATCAACAGGCCATTCGCCCCGACAGACACAAGCTGGCCCAGCTGAAACGCCGTTTTCTGATTGCCCAGCAGACCCGACTTACAGATGAAACCCAGCACCCGATGCGAGGGGGGATAGACCCACAGCACCTCCACTCGTCCCAGTTCTTCCATCGTGGTGCGGTCGAGCACGAGCTGGTTGATCAGCTCAGTTTGCCGGATCGCCTCAGGTCGCGTTGTCATAGGGGTTGGCCAAACCGTTCTAGCTTCAGAATTACCGTATCTTCAGGATAAACGGTCGCGCCAGCCCTGACCCAAATTGGCCGGATGGCTCGCCCACTATAAATCGCCCGCTATAAATTGCCTGCTACTGCCCGTCTGTCTAAACAGCAGTGGTTTCAGGAGCGGCCAGCGGCAGCGTAAACCAGAAGGTTGCACCGCCCTGGGGGGTTTCCAGCAGACCAATGTCGCCGCCGTGGGCCGTGATGATTTGGCGGCAGAGGTAGAGGCCCAGCCCCAATCCGGGCATATAGCGAGCCCTTGCTCCCCTGGCATAGAGCTCAAACAGGCGCTGGCGCTGGGCTGGCGGAATGCCGATGCCGTTGTCTTGCACCAGACAGCAGAGCCACTGGCCCGTCTGAGGCGAGCGGGGTTGCCAGTCTGGACTGGGCCAGCGAATTTGGGCAGAGCGGCCCAGCTGATCGGGGCGGCGGCTGGCGGTCAGGCTGGCGGTCAGCCGCACCTCAATGCCGTGGGGATTGTGCTTGATCGCATTGGTGATCAGATTGCTATAGACCCGCCAGAGCTGGGTGGCGTCAGCCTCCACTACAGGCAAATCGGGCGAAACATCGAGCTGGACCCGGATCTGATTTTTGATCAGGGTAGGCTCCAGATCGGCCAGGACCGCAGTAATCAACGGATCTAGCTGGAGCGGCTGGCGGTGCAGTACCAGCTCCTGGATCTCGGTTTCGTGGGCTTCTAGCAGTGAGTGGATCAGGGCCAGCTGGCGGTCGCTGCCTTGCAGCAGGCGCTCTAGCACCTGGCGATTGACGCTGATCTAGTCGCCCGTCGCCTTTTTCAACAAATTTTGCAGCACGATTGAGGTACCCATTACCGGCGATCGCAGATCGTGCGAAACGGCGTGGAGAAACACCCGCAGCTCCCGGCGCGACTCAAATTCGGCCCGCTGAAGCCGCTCATAGAGGTAGACCGCCAGATCGCAGATGAAGCAAAACCAGAACAGTAAAATGAACAGGCCGGTGCTATAGATCGAGCGGCCCTCAATAGCCGTCAGCCCCAACAGCGGATTCACGCCCACGTAGTAAAGCACGGCCCCCAACTGGGAGATCAGATGTAAGCGCCAATGCACGGGCATCAGGGTCGCCTGAACCAGAAACATCAGAAACCAGACGCCGCCGCCGCCCGAGTCGGGCAGGCGAAAATAGGTGCCGATGATTTGGGGCACCAGGGTGATCGACCAGGAGAAATAGAGGAAAAGCAGGGAAGGATAGCGCTGGCCCCAGGCGGTACGGCGCAGCATTAAGCAGGTTATCAGCAGCACCCCAATCACCAGATTAGTGATGACACTGAGCTGCCGCACCCGGTCGGGCAAGCTGGGGTTGCCAAATAGCTGGATAATCTCCTGGTTAAACCGCTGTGGGTGCAAAAACAGCTCGTAACCGTTCTGGATCACGATCGTGATAAAACAGGGCACCGCAATCCAGAGGCAGAGTTGGAGCCGCTCATTGAGAAACCGGTGTCGCCAGGCTTGATAGTCGGCGGAGTCGGGCGACTGGAACCAGGAGCGGGTCAGTTTGCTCCAGAATTTGCTCCAGAGCGCGCCCCCTAACGCCCCCCAGCGCCTTGTTCCGGTGGCCCAACGGCTAGCCCCCCAGCGCCAGAGTTTCGCAACTCCGTTTCCAGCCTTACCCTGTGCTGCCATTGGTTCTGCTACGTCGCCTCAATCAAATATCGCCTCAATCAAATATTGCCTTGCGCCCGGCCAGAAAGCATAAAAGGGCGGAATAGCCGCCCCAGAGAAACCGTAAAACGGAGCGTTGAGTTTCACGCTATCAGCTTTGCAGCTAGGCTACTTCACCCGGTCGGTTGAACCCGCTAGATAAGTTGAGCTGGCTGCCCTCGAATCAGAAATTAACCAATCGGGTGAAGCTGATTGCATGGGGTTGCTGTAGCGTTCTAATACATTCGGAATAGCTCGCCAGATTAGGATCGTCAGACTGTTCTGGACTATTGCTGAGGACAGGAGAACCATGTTGGCTAAACCTCGTCAGCCCGACTCCCAACCCAATTCCACGTTTACTCCCGCCAACCTGCTGAGGCTATTGCTGGTTGAGGATGATCCGGTGATGCAGCTGGGACTAGAGCAGTTTTTTGAAGACTACCCCCAGTTTGTGATTGTTGGCCAGGCTATGGACGGCTATGAGGGAGTCGAGGCGGCTCGCCAGCTCCAGCCCGATCTCGTGGTGATGGATATTGGCCTACCCCAGCTAGACGGCATTCTGGCCACCCAGCGCATCAAGGCCGAACTGCCCCAGGTGCGGGTGATTATGTTGACCTCCCACACGGCAGACCACGAAATGATGGCAGCCCTGGCCAGCGGAGCCGATGCCTACTGCGTCAAGGGCACCCGACTCGACCAGTTGGAGGTGGCGATTACCTCAGCCCAGGAGGGCGCGATCTATCTCGATCCCCAAATTGCCCGCCAGGTGCTGAGCCATCTCAAACCGGCTGTCCCGGCCAAAAGCCGCCTCTCGGCCCGCGAGCTAGAGGTTCTGAGGCTGGTGGTTGACGGCAAAAGCAATCCCGAGATCGCTGCCCTGCTCTACCTCAGCCTCAGTACGGTGAAATGCCACGTCCGCTCTATCATGGACAAACTCTCGGTCGATGATCGGGTACAGGCGGCGGTGGTGGCGCTACGTTCTGGTCTGGTGTAGCTAGTGCCCGTGGGAGTGGTCGTGATGATGCCCCTGCGCTCCGTCGTGGGAGTGGCTGTGCGCTCCGTTGTGAGAGTGGCTGTGAGCGTGGCCCTGATCGTGGCTGTGATCGCGACCATGAGCGTGGCTGTGACCCTGATGGGAGTCGTGACTGTGGCCATGGTGATGCCCAGACGACAGCAGCAGCGGGCTAACTGCCGGATTCACGGCTAAAGCCTGGGCCGAAAGCAGATCGGCAATCTGGGGCTCAGCCCAGTCGGCCACCATCTGGAGGAATTCGGGCCGGTCGTTGACGCAGGGCAGCTGCACGTAGGTGACGTTGGGATATTTGCGCTGGAGCCCGTGAATGATGTGATCGACATCCAGCAGCGTTTCGTGGTTTTCGGTGGCAAACCCGATCGGCATAAACAGCACTGCTTTGGCACCCAGTTCGATCAGATTTTTGGCCGCTAGCTCGGTGTTGGGCTGGGTCCATTCGATCAAGGGCGTCTGGTGGTTGAGCCAGCCCACCGAAATCAGCGGATAGCGGTAAATCAGGCGTTCCCGCACCTGCTCGTAGAGCTTCTGGCTCTCGTCAATCCCCGAAGTAAAGCCCTTGGCCTTGTGGGGACAGCCGTGGTTCATCAGCACAATCCCG
This sequence comes from Elainella sp., assembly GCA_046080625.1. GTDB lineage: Bacteria > Cyanobacteriota > Cyanobacteriia > Elainellales > Elainellaceae > Elainella. Next base: position 5,540 of record JBJTUI010000670.1, read on the forward strand.
ATCTGGGAGGGCAGATAGGCCGCAGCCAGCTCGGCAGCAATTTTCTCTTCTACCATCTGGGCCATCAGATCGAGGTAGGCGGGCCGGTCGTAGAAGGACGGAATATAGCGCAGCCCCTTGACCCAATGCTCCTGGCTGGCCTCTGAATTTGAATCTGAGCTTGAACCTGGACTTGAATCTGAGTTTGAACCAGCCGAATCGGCTGTATCTATCTGGGCCAGGGCTCGGTTGACCTGCTCCACCGCAATGCCGCTAGTAAAGATTGAATCCACCACCAGCAGGGGGTAGATCAGCAGCTTGTCAAATCCCTGGGCCTGAATTTCGGCCAGCACCTGTTTTGGCAAAAACGGAGCGCAGAAGTTGAACGCCTTGAAAACCTGGACCTGCTCGCCCCAGCGCTCTTGCAGCCGCTGTTCAATTCCGGCTCGCTGCCGCTCGAAGATGGCGTTGTGGGGAGAAATGAAATTACCGTGCTGGTGCTGCCATTCGTGCAGGTCGAACAGGGCCAGCAGCTTGGCCAGACCCGGATAGATCCAGGTAGGCACCGGGGCAAATTTGGCCGTCAGCAGGTTGAGCGCCTGCTCATTGTAGTTAGCAAAGTCATCGTAGCTTTCGACCTCGCCATAGCCCATCAGCAGAACGGCGATCCGGTCTGAGCCGAC
>JBJTUI010000671.1:0-3081 GCA_046080625.1 Elainella sp.
CTATCGCAAGGGTTGGGTTCGGACGAATCGCGGTGTTGGGCCGATTGTGGTGGAGGAAGAGCGAAAGGGGTGAGAGGGGATGGGGGAGGTGGGAGAGATGGGGAGGTAAAGAGCAACTGACAACAGCTTTTTATCTAAGGATCGTGGACTTAATAAATTCGCAAACTGTACGGGCGGGTTTAGCAGACCAATCGGCACCTTGCGATGGATTTGACAGCAAAATCAGCCCCTACCAAATCCGAACTTATTAAATTTCCGTTCCTAACTAAACTATCTATCTATCTATCTGTCTACTTTTTGATCTGCCTATTTCTTGATTTGCCTAGACCTCAGCCCCACTTCCCCACCTCCCCACCTCCCCCATCTCCCCCACCCTCCCCACTCCTACCCCCACCGCCCCTATGAAACTCGACTACGAGTCCACCGAACCTGATGTCCGGATCGAGATCGTGCCGTTGATCGACGTGATCTTTTGTATCCTCACCTTTTTTATCCTGGCAGCTGTTACCCTGACCCGGCAGGCAGCAATCAATGTGGATTTGCCCAGGGCCAGCAGCGGCGCGACCCAGATGCGCCAGACCCTGATCGTCAGCGTTGATCCGATTGGTCAGGTCTATGTCGAGAAACTGCCGGTAAACCGCGACCAGCTCTACCAGGCGATTGTTAGTTTTCGCCAGCAAAACCCGGAAGGCATGATGGTGCTTTACGCCTCCCGGTCGGCCAGCTACAACGACGTGGTGCAGGTGCTGGATTTGCTGCGCGAGGCGGGAGGCGATCGGGTGGCGCTAGCGACCTTGCCAGGAGAGACGGGCCAAACCCCAGGAGCAGGCCAAACGCCTATTCCCAACCTGACTAATCCCAATCCGTTTCCCTCGATTCCAGCACCAAATTCTCTGAGCCCCAGTCCAGGTCAAGGCAGCAGCCAAGGCAGCGACGATCTGTTCAACCTGGGAACGCCTGGCGCTCCTCGAAATTCCCCCGGTTTGCCGGGGCTGCAATCACCTGGTTCAACCAACCCTGGCCTGACTGCCCCTAGCCCCACCAGACCCACGCTACCCAACGGCGCAGCTAACTAGAGCCAGCTGTTGGTCGAAGAATATGGCAGGAAGATACCGCAAGATATATCGATGGGTTTTCTAGCGCACATTCAGCACCGGGCTTTCTACTGTGTTTTAAATCACTTTACGAATACGGTTCGTAACAGTAACACAGAATCGTCAGCGTATGCCGGAGATTATGTGATTTTTGCATCAAGCTTCCGGGGTTAACGCATTAGGATTGTTGAAATATCGGCCAGAGGATATATGTTGAGCGGCCAAATTGAGTCACACTAGAGATAGCTTCGTGATCTAGGCGTGACTCTAGAATAGATATGGTTAGCAATCAGCTCAAGGGCGACGAAAGGCAGCGCCAGGCTGCTTTTGAAGAAAATAACGAACGGAGGCTGCCGTCCAATTTTGAAAATTGGGCTGTTGCGGTCAGGCGGCAGATGCTGGCATCCCTGAAAAAGCGGGAAGGGGCTCGTTCCAACTGGGACTAAATAGGCTGGCTTGAACAACAAATATTTTGTTCAACAGTGATACAGTTTACTGGTTTCGGCTGAGCTTCTGTACTTGATGGCTCCAGCAGGAATTTGATTAGAGATTCTCCTGGGTGAGCGTTCAGGAGCTCGGTTTTCAGTCTGGTTCGATCGGGCGCAGAGAGGGCTGACCAGGATAGGAGCCCAGTTCTGCCGAGCGGACTCGACCCAACTGACCCAGAGCCCAGCGGGCCGTATCCTGCACCTCTTCATCGCTGTCGCTTGCGGCATATTGCAGGAGCTGAATTGCCTGGGCCATCAGATCGTAGATCCGGGTAATGTCTCGAATCGCGTTTTTGCGAACATCCGGGCTTTCGTCCTGGAGCGAGAGCATCAGGGCGCGCTGCATTGGCTTGAGGGTGCGTGTGCTAATTTCGGCTAGGGCTGCCAGGATGAGGCTGCGCTGCTGTGAGTCCGCGTCCACCAGTAGATCGACTAGAGGCTGAATCGCTCGCGAATCTCCCCGCTGACCCAGTTCCCAGATTGCTTTGTTGCGCTTGGCGCTGTCGGGGCTGTGCAGATCGGCTGCCAGGGCCTCAACAATATCAATTTTAGAGAGGCGAGTCGTGCTGCTTGCGGGGCTTTGCGCCACGTCCACTGAAGTAACGGGAGGCTGGAGGGCAGTCAGGGGCTGATCTGTAGGCTGATCTGCGGGCTGGTTCAGGGGCTGATCCGCAGGTCGGTCACTCGCTTGAAGTAAGTCAGACTCGGGTTTAGGCAATGCAGATCCCGCAGGCTGAGCATCGCTGGTAGTTTGGCGGATCAAGCTCGCTTGCGAGACAGGTGTTTGACTGACCGACCGACCGGTCCCAGAAGTCACCAGAGGTGCTGGGTTGGCGGGTGTTGAGCTGGGCGACGCCATGCGGTCAGGACTGCGGTTAGTCCGGTGCCAGCGGTAGAGCCAGGGCAGGGCCACACCCACGGGAGCTATTCCCAGCAGCAGCCACAGCCAGCCGGGGCCGCTACTCCTATCGCTGCTTTGGGCCGCCGCTTCGTTTCGAGGAGTTGCCGAAGCAGAACTGACCTGGGCCGCTGTTGCCCCAGTTAGCGCTCCCCCAGGCAGCAGCAGCAGGCAGGCCATACCCGTGACCAGCAGCGGCCTGAATCGGTGCCTGAACCAAATGGGGCGGCGAGAAACAGCAAAAGACATCGCAGGAGCCCTGGCTCGTAGGAAAACACCCTATTTTAAACCGCTGCTTCCCCGACTGGCGCAAGTCGAGGTTTTTCCGATTTGTTCAGTTTCCTGGAAGGAGTTTTCCTGGGTTTGCCGTCACAAATGAGTTTGCCGTCACAGATGAGTCTGCCGTCACAAACTGCGGCTCGAATCCGGTTCCGACTCCACCATCGATTTCACGACCAGAGGAATGGCCGCACTCTCAGCCGACTGGCCAGTGAGAATCTGCCGCCACTGCCGCAGGGTTTGGGAAAACTGCTCGCGCTGGTTAATCAGATAGATGCTGACGAGGGTGAGGCCAACCCCCAGCCATTGCAGCGGTTCTAGC